>JAYVMZ010000167.1:0-6054 GCA_043758735.1 Betaproteobacteria bacterium | reverse complement strand
CAAGTAACGCCAGCAATTCCTTTCCGTTCGCGGCCTCGCCCACGAGTTCGATCGGAAAACTGCTGGCGCAATCCTCCAGCAAGTCGCGCACGCGGCTGCGCGCGGGCGTTTCATCGTCGGCTATGACGACTTTCAAGGACTGGGGGTGCTTCGTCATTCGTCAGCCCTCACGTACGGGATCGTGATATGCACCTCGTATTCGGTGTCGCCGGCGCGCGCCTGCAGGCTGGCTTCCGCGTCGAAGTGCAACGCCAGTCTCTCCCGGATGTTGCCTAACGCCATCTTGTTGCCCGCATGGTGGTTGCCGTCCTTGCGATAGGGGTTGCGCAGCACCATGTGCACCTGATCGCGCACATGGTAGATGTTGACGCTGACCACACCCGGCTCGATCGAGGGTTCGATGCCGTGATAGACCGCATTCTCCAGCAGCGGCTGCAGGACCAGCGGCGGCATGAGCGCGTCGCCGGGCATATTGTCCACGTGCCAGTCGATGCGCAGACGCTCGCCCAGGCGCAGTTGCTCGAGCGCGAGATACTGGCGGCAAAGCTCCACTTCATTCGCCAGGGGCGCCAGATCACGGTTGTCGGCCATGAGTACGCGGAACAGGTCGGCCATGTCCTCCAGCGCAGTCTCCGCGCGCCGCGGATCGGCCCGGATCAGCGACAGCACCGCGTTGATGCTGTTGAACAGGAAGTGCGGCCGGATGCGTGCCTGCAAGGCTTGCAATCTGGCCTCCGTCAACGCCGGTGACAGCGCACGATTGCGCAGATTGAAGTAGCCGAGAAGTACCAGCGTGGTCGTTACGGCAAAAACGGCATCCCGTGCTACCTCCTCCATGGCCGTTTCCAGAATCATGGCGCCGAAGCGCAACACCAGCAGCGTGACGGCGAGTTCCAGCAGCACGATCAGTATGACCGCGGCACGATACTCGAGCTTGTGCAGCCAGGCATTCGCCGCGCCGAGCAGCAAAACAGAGCAGACCGCAATCGGCTGGACCACGGCCGAAATTCCGATCCATTGCTGGATGAAGCCGCTCCAGTTCGCCGATTTGAGCATCGCCGCGATGACCGACAGCCCCGTAACGATGACCAGCACCCGCAACATGACACCAAGATTGCGGAAATTCGGCAGCAGGGTCACGGCGAGGTTTTGATTTATACTTGTCATCTCTAGCGACGCGCCGAAACGCGCGACAAAACAATTGTTTAACGCATTCCATTGTGAACGGGGCAGATCGCCAATGCAACAACAGGAACCGCCGGCGGACAAGGACGGCAAGACGTGGTCAGGCAGATTCGAGGAGCCGGTCGCCGAATTGGTCAAGCGATATACGGCGTCGGTCGATTTCGACAAGAGGCTGGCCGCATTTGATATCCAGGGCTCGCTCGCGCATGCGCGCATGCTGCAGGCGGTCGGCGTGTTGTCCACATCCGACGTCGCCGACATCGAGCGCGGCATGGCGGTCATCCTCGATGAGATCCGCCTGGGAAAGTTTGCCTGGTCGATCGATCTCGAAGATGTGCATCTGAACATTGAAAAACGCCTGACGGACCTCGTGGGCGACGCGGGCAAACGCCTGCATACCGGCCGTTCGCGCAACGACCAGGTGGCCACCGACATTCGCCTCTACCTGCGTGCGGCCGTCGACGAGACGCTCGCTCTCATCGCAGCGTTCCAGAGCCGCCTGCTCGACCTCGCGGATCAGCACGTCGACACGCTGATGCCCGGTTTCACACACCTTCAGGTCGCGCAGCCGGTGAGTTTCGCGCATCACCTGATGGCCTATTACGAAATGCTTGGGCGCGACGCATCGCGCTTTTCCGATTGTCGCAAGCGGCTCAACCAGCTTCCGCTTGGCGCCGGCGCGCTGGCCGGCACGACGTTTCCGATCGACCGCGCGCGCGTTGCCAAAGAACTCGGCTTCGACGGCATTTGCGAGAACTCACTCGACGCGGTGTCCGACCGGGACTTCGCGATCGAATTCTGCGCCTGTGCCGCCTTGATCATGACGCACCTGTCGCGCCTGTCCGAAGAATTGATCCTGTGGATGAATCCGCGCTTTGGCTTCATTCGGCTCGCCGACCGCTTCTGCACGGGCTCGTCGATGATGCCGCAGAAGAAGAATCCGGACGTGCCCGAGCTCGTGCGCGGCAAGACCGGCCGCATCAACGGCCACCTGGTGGGACTGCTCACGCTGATGAAGGGGCAACCCCTCGCCTATAACAAAGACAACCAGGAAGACAAGGAACCGTTGTTCGACACAGTCGACACCCTGGGGACGACCCTGAGGATTTATGCCGAAATGGTCGGCGGCATCACAGTGGACAAGGCCGCGATGCGACGTGCCGCGATGGAGGGCTATGCCACGGCGACCGATCTTGCCGATTACCTGGTGAAGAAAGGCGTGCCGTTCCGCGAAGCCCACGAGGTCGTCGCCCGCGCCGTGCGCCGCGCCGCGGAGAAAGGCGTCGATCTCGCGCAACTGGACCTGGCCGAGTTGAAGCAGTTCTCCGGGCTGATCGAAGCGGACGTGACGGAAAAGCTGTCGCTCGAAGGTTCGCTCGCGGCGCGCGATCACGTTGGCGGGACGGCACCGAATCAGGTGCGGGCTGCCATTGCTCGCGCCCGCGCGCGCCTTGCCGGGCGCTGATCGTCGCGGCGGCCGGCCTGCGGGATTCGCCCAATGTCGTCCGGACTCGATGCATTGCTGGGCGAGGTCAAAACCTGATAGATTCCCGCTAAATTCCAATTCGTCCGGCGCGAGAAGCCCGCTGCCGGATTGCTTTCCAAAATCCATAAGAACCCAGGGAGGACATATGAATACGCAGGTTTTTAGAATCCTGAAGTCCGGAGCAGTCCTGCTCGTCGCTGCATTGACTGCCAGCCCCGTGATCGGCAATGCACAGGACAAGCCCATCCGCATCGGTCTGGTGACCTTCCTCTCGGGTCCGGCCGCCGGGCCCTTCGGCGTTCCCGCCAAGCTCGCCGCCGAAGCAATCGTGGATTCGCTCAATGCCGGCAAGGTGCCGGCGCCTTACACCACCAAGGGATTCGGCGGCACGCCGCTCGAACTGGTCGTGATCGACGAGGCCGGCGGGGCGACGAAGCAAGTTGCCGAATTGCGCAACCTGGTGGAACGCCAGAACGTCGATTTCGTCATCGGCTACATCGGCAGCGGCGATTGCCTGGCGGTGGCGCCGGTGGCCGAGGAACTAAAGAAGATCACGATCCTGTTCGATTGCGGCACGCCGCGCGTTTTCGAGGACGCGAGCTACAAGTACGTGTTCCGTACCCGGCCGCACGCGACCATGGATGCCGTGGCCGGCGCGATGTATCTACTGGAAAACCGGCCCGGAATGAAAAGCTACGCCGGCATCAACCAGAACTATGCTTATGGCCAGGACTCCTGGGCCGACTTTACCGCAGTGATGGGAGCATTGAAGCCCGATTCCACCATCACCACCTCGCAGATGCCGAAGTTCGGCGCCGGACAATACGGCCCCGAAATCTCGTCCCTGCTGGAAAGCAATTCCGACGTAATTCACTCCAGCCTGTGGGGCGGCGACCTGGAAGCCTTCATGCTGCAGTCCACGCCGCGCAACCTGTTTGCGCGCAGCCAGCTCATCCTGGTGGCCGGCGAACCTTACCTGCACAGGTTGCCGGGCAGCATTCCCGACGGCACCATCGTCGGCGCGCGCGGCCCGAGCGGGGTATACGCGCAGAAGAGTGCGCTGAACGACTGGTTGCGGCAGATCTACAAGGAACGCGGAGAAACCTATCCGAACTACCCGGCCTACAGCGTCGCGCAGGCATTCCTCGGCCTGAAGACCGCTTATGAGAAAGCGAAGTCAAAAGGCACGCCGGGAACCGACGAAATCATCCAGGCTTTCGAATACGAAAGCTTCGATTCGCCGAGCGGCAAGGTCATGATGAAGCTCGGCAAGGGCCACCAGGCCGTAACCGGCACTGCGTATGGAACGACGCGCACGGTCAATGGCGTCATCACCGTGGGCAACATCAAGTATTACCCGGTCGAACGCGTGCAACCTCCGGAAGGCGTGAAAAGCATCGACTGGATCAAGTCGGGCATGAAGCCGGGCAAGTGGTAGCCCCACCCAGCAAGTAGACCATGGGCCAACTTCTCGCGGTCGTCATCGACGGGCTGATCTACTCATCCTGGCTGTTCATCATCGCGGTTGGCCTCACGCTGATTTACGGCGTCATGAAGATTCTGAACATCGCCCACGGCAGCCTGTATGCGCTCGGTGCCTACAGCGCCGCATCGCTGGGCGGCTATTGGATCAAGCAGGGTTACCCCCCGATGGGCAGCTACGCCGTCATGGTGTTGGCTGCCATCCTGGTCGGACTGATCGCCGGTCCGATCATCGAGCGCGGCCTGCTGCGCTTCATGTACGGCAAAGACGAAATCGTCCTCGTCCTCGTCACGTACGCCGTATTCCTGATCCTCGAGGATTTCGTCAAGCTGGCGTGGGGCGTCGATCCGTATTTCATCGCCGAACCCTACGGGCTGCTGGGCAATTTCTCCATCGGGCGCCTGACTTATCCGAATTACAACCTGGTTGTATTCGGCGCGGCGGTGTTCATCGGCGCGGTACTCGCCTGGGTGCTGACCAAAACCCGACAGGGCAAGATGTTGCTGGCGGTGATCCATGATCGCGAAATGTCCGGCGCGATGGGCATCAACGTCGGTCGCGTGTATTTCATCACCTTTACGGTTGGTGCGATGCTCGGTGCCTTGGGCGGTGCCCTGACAGCACCGATGATTTCGGTGCAACCCGGGATCGGCGCGGAGACTATCGTTCTCGCGTTCGCCGTCGTGGTGATTGGCGGGCTGGGCAGCCTGCCGGGCGCAGCCCTTGCCGCCCTACTCGTTGGCCTCGTACGCTCGGCCGCCGTTCACTACCGGCCGGAAGTCGACCTGTTCAGCATTTACCTGGTCATGGCCGTCGTGCTGATCGTGCGTCCCAAGGGATTATTCAGCGCACAGGAAGCACGCAAAATATGAAACACGCCTGGACACTCCCGCTTCTCATCGCGGTATCCGTCATCCTGCTCGTGATCGGCCCCTTCCTGCCGCGCTGGGCGATGTTCCTGATCAATGTTTCGCTGTGCTACGGCATCGTCGTGCTCGGCATGATGCTGCTGATGCGCACCGGGGTCGTTTCGTTCGGACACGGCTTGTATTACTGCCTGGGCGCCTACGCCGCCGGCACCTTCGACCAGGTCTTCAAGATATCGGACATGGCCGTCATGCTGATTGCCGCCATCGTCGTGACCGCCCTGGCGTCCGCGGCGATCGGGTTGCTGCTGCGCAAGTATCGGGACATCTTTTTCGCCATGCTGTCTCTTGCGTTCTCGATGATCCTGTACGGTTTGCTGGTCAAGACGTCATCGCTGGGTTCGAGCGACGGGTTCAACATTGCGGCGACCAAGATTGCCGGCATCACGGTGGCGGGAACGTCGGTCGAGCGCTATGTGCGCTATGCATTGACCGTGGTATTCGCCTGTTCCACCGGCATCTTCATGCACAAGTATCTGAACTCCCACATGGGCAGGCTGGCCGAGGCAATACGCGACAACGAACTGCGTGTCGAGTACATGGGCGCGTCGGTGCGCAACGTCATTCACATTAATTACATTATTTCCGCGGTGCTGGCCGGCATCGGCGGTGCGCTTGCGGCGATCGCCGTCGGCCACATCGATCCCGAGATGGCGTACTGGACGACATCGGGCGAATTCGTCTTCGTCGGCATCCTGTCCGGCACCGGCAGCATCCTGGCCCCCTTCCTCGGCGCATTCATTTTCGAAACCATCCGCAGCTTCGCCTACGAATATTCGCCGAACACCTGGCAGATGGCGCTTGGCATCACCATGCTGGTGGTGATCATGTTCCTGCCCGGCGGGCTGTGGTCGCTGTTCACTCGCAAACGGAAGGCGGCCTGACATGGCGATCGTTCTCGAAGCGAGGGGACTGAACAAGAGTTTCGGCGCGGTGACCGCCGCCAAGGACATCAACGTTGCCGTCGAGCAGGA
>JAYVMZ010000166.1:0-3235 GCA_043758735.1 Betaproteobacteria bacterium | reverse complement strand
AATCAACAACCCCGCCCCAAGGGGCGGGGTATGAAGTCAGAACTTCTGTCTAACGTTCGCGGCAAGCCGCGGGGAATTAGACCCCGAGAGATTAAATTGATTCTTGGTTGACCGGCCGCGGGCGCCGTTCGTCGTCCACCGCCACATAAGTCAATGTCGCCTCCGTCACTTTTACCACTTCGGGCAAAGCGCGCCGACGCGCGTACACCTCGACGTCCACCGTGATCGAGGTACGGCCTACGCGCACAACCTTGGCGTAGAAACTCACCACGTCACCGATCATTACCGGTTGCTTGAACACGAATGAGTTGACGGCGACCGTCGCGACCCGCCCCTTCGCGAGTTCGATGGCGGGAATGGCCCCGGCGATATCGACTTGCGACATGATCCAGCCGCCGAAGATGTCGCCCGTGTAATTTGCATCGGAAGGCATCGGCACGACGCGCAATGTCGGCTCGCGCCCCTCCGGCAACAATTGCACCTCTTCCTGCAGTCGCCCGTTATCAGTGTCCGGCATAGAGTCTTTCAAGCTCTTCTTTGTGCGCATCTATGACTTTCGCGCGTTTCAGTTTCATGGTGGGCGTGAGTAGCCCGTTCTCGACTGTCCACGGCTCGGCGCATACGGCGACCCGGTGAATTTTGGCATAACCGGGAAACGACTTGATCTGCCGTTGCACCCGTTCCAGCACGATTCTCTGCGCTGCTTCGTCATGCATGATTCTGCCCGCGTCGGTCGCCAGTCCGCCTTGGCTCGCCAGCTTGCCCCACTGGTCGTGATTGACCACGACGAATGCTGTCAGGTAAGGCCGGCCCTCGCCCATGACCATGACCTGCTCAAAGAGGTTGTCCTGCAGGATTGCGGCCTCCATGTCCACCGGCGGAATCTTTTCTCCATTGGACATCACGATGATTTCCTTCAGGCGGCCCGTGATATAAAGATGCCCCGCCTCGTCGAAGCGCGCCGTGTCGCCGGTATCGAGCCAGCCGTCCGCGGTGAACATGGCCTTGGTCGCATCCGCAAGATTCCAGTAACCGAGCATGACGTTGGGGCCTTTGACGAGCAGCGCATCCTTGTCGCCCAGCTTGACCTGCACGCCGGGAATCGGCTTGCCGATGCTGGCCGGAACGTTGTCCTCCAATCGGTTGGTGCTGACCACGGGGCTGGTTTCGGTCAGTCCATAGCCCTGCAGGATAGGCAGGCCGAGTCCGACAAACAGTTTCGCAATGTTGGGGGCCAACGCCGCACCGCCGCTCACTGCCGCGCGTAATCGTCCGCCCAGGCGCGCCATCACCTTGCCGGCAACCAGGCGATCGAGGATCGGCCATAACAGGAAGGAGGGTTTCCACGGTCCCCTGCCCTGTTGATGCTCGAATCTTGCCCAGCCGACTTCGACCGCGAATTCGAACAGTTTCCTGCGAAACGCCGGCCCTTCGGCGAGCCGGGTCTTGATGCTTGCGTAGACGCGTTCGTAAATCCTCGGCACCGAGATCATGATCGTCGGCCGGATCGCGACGAGATCCTCGCCGAGTTGTGGAATCGAACGGGCGTAGGCCACGCAGGCGCCCGCCATCATCGTCAGGTAACACCCCGCGGTTCGCTCGAGCGTATGCGACAGCGGCAGGAAAGACAGGAACAGATCCTGAGTCGTCACCTCGAAGCATTGCAATGCCGCGGCCGCGTTTTCCAGCATGTTTCTGTGCGAAAGCATGACGCCCTTGGGTTTTCCGGTCGTACCGGAGGTATAGATGATGCTCGTCAGTTTCGTGCTGTCCTGATTGACGTGCCTGACGGCGCCGGCGGTCTTTGGCAGCCAGTCGGCAATGCTTTTGAGGCGCGGATCGGTGGATGGGCCGGACAGCGGATTGATGCACAGCACGCGTTTGACCCCGGCAAGCTGGTCCCGCACTTCCGCGAACATGTCCCACTGGTCGGCGCTCTCGATCACCAGCAGCTTGGCGCCCGAGTCCTGCAGGATGTAGGCGATGTTGTCGGGACGGTCAGAGGTGTAAAGCGGCACGGTCACCAGGTCGAGTCCCATCGCGGCCTGATCGAATACGATCCAGTTGACGCTATTGCGCAGCATGATCGCAACCCGGTCCCCCGGTTGCAGTCCGTCCGCTTCAAGCCCCGTCTGCCAGCGCGCCACCAGTTTCTCGACGTCGCCCCAGGTGTAGTCCTTCCAGACGCCGGGCTCGTCGAAATTCCTGTAGGCGGGCGCGGCGGCGGAGCGGCGCACGCGTTCCTGGAACAATCCGTCCAGGGTCTTCGCGATCTCCGGGGCGATAACGTCGCTTCTCTGCGCCATGACGATTCCTCCTGTCGTTTTTCTTGGTGTGCGAATCAGTCGAGAAAAATATCCGGGAAGAGCCGCGCTCCCGGCGTTACCGAGTAGGGTGCGAAATCCGTGACTCCCTTTGCGCGCAGGACTTCCTCATCGATGAAAAAGTGCCCGGTGACACTGCGGCTATCGCCGACCACGATGGCGTGGGCCGCGTCCGCCATGATGGCCGGTTTGCGACTCCCTGCGAGCGCCTGTGGAAAAAATACCTCAACCGCCGCGGTGGCAATGGTGGTGCGCGGCCACAGCGAATTCACCGCGATGCCCTGGTCCGCGAACTCGGCAGACATGCCGAGCGTGCACATGCTCATGCCGTACTTCGCCATGGTGTAAGCGACGTGCTCCTTGAACCATTTCGGGTTCAGGTTCAGCGGCGGCGACAGGGTAAGGATGTGCGGATTGCTTGACTTGGACAGGTAGGGAATGCACGCCTGCGAGCAGATGAATGTGCCGCGCGCATTGATCTGGTTCATCAGGTCGTAGCGCTTCGCGGGCGTGGCCATGGTGCCCGTGATGCTTAGGGCGCTGGCGTTGTTGACCAGGATGTCGATGCCACCGAACTCGTCTGCGGCCGCTTTGACCGCCGCCGCAACCGCATTCTCGTCGCGCACATCGAGTTGCAGCGCAAATGCCCGACCGCCAGCTTCTTCCACTTCGCGGGCGGTCGAATGGATCGTGCCCGCGGCTTTGGGATTGGGCTCCGCGGTCTTGCCGGTCACCACGATATTGGCGCCGTCGCGGGCAAAGCGCAACGCGATTTCGCGCCCGATGCCACGCGTCGCGCCGGTGATGAATATTGTGGGTCTTCACGGAATCGAGTGGGTGAATTGAGGGGGTAACCATGGCTGGAAGCCGCATGGATATTGGCTTTCGGACATTTCGGAAGAGGCTCGGAA
>JAYVMZ010000165.1:0-3925 GCA_043758735.1 Betaproteobacteria bacterium | reverse complement strand
TTCCGAGCCTCTTCCGAAATGTCCGAAAGCCAATATCCATGCGGCTTCCAGCCATGGTTACCCCCTCAATTCACCCACTCGATTCCGTGAAGACCCGTTTTTCATTGCACTCTCCGGCGAGCCTGACAGGGAATGGCGGCAATCCATCGAAGAAAAGACCCGGACCGGGCGCGTTAATCGCCGCTTCCGGGTCGGCGTTCGAGGCCATCCTCGGGAGGGGAGGACGAACAAAAATCACCTGGCCGAATCATCGACGTTTGGGCTGGCGTATTCTGTTCGTTGACGCACATATGGCGAAATTCGGGCCGCGGCCTGCATACACCGCGTTACAAGTTTCGCGATATTTTCCTGCCGCCGCCCCGGCGATACCGTGTCGCTGCGATCATAAATCAGGACTTTGCGGGCATTTTGGCGCCATCCCGATTCCATTCAGTGTAACCAGACCGGGGACGAGCGTTTAATTCTGCAGCAGCACCGGCAGCGTCGCGCCGACAGGTTCGCGGAACACGGCATCCGCCGTCTCGTCGAACGGCGTCGGTTCGGCATTCAGGATCACGATCCTCGCGCCGGCAGCTTTCGCCAGTTCCACCGCACCCGCGATCGGATAGACCTGCAAGCTCGTGCCGATCGCAATGAACACATCCGCTTCCATGGCGGCGCGCATCGCGCACCCGATCACTTCAGGCACCAACTGCTGGCCGAAGGAAATGGTGGCGCTCTTGAGTATCCCGCCGCAGTCGCGACATGGCGGGTCTTCCTCGCCGGCGCGCACGCGGTCCAGCGCCTGCTGCATTGGCGCGGTCATGCCGCAGGCCATGCAAATCACTTTGCGCACGGTGCCGTGGACCTCGATCACCTTCTCAGGCGAGTTGCCCGCCATCTGGTGCAACTCGTCGATGTTCTGCGTGATCAGCGCGTGCAGCTTGCCGCGCTGTTCCAGCGCCGCGAGCGCGAGATGGCCGGCGTTGGGTTTCGCGTTCCAGGCGGGATGTTCAAGGCGTGATTTCCATGCGGCCTTGCGCACGTCCGCGTCGGCCATGTAGTAGTGGATGTTGGAGAGCTTCTCGGCCTGCGGATTTTTTGTCCATAAGCCCTGCGGGCCGCGAAAATCCGGAATGCCCGATTCGGTCGAGATGCCCGCCCCTGTGAGCACCACCACCCGCTTCGCTTGATCCACCCAGCTTCGCACTTCGTCTATCTGCATGCCATCGCTCTTCAAATATAACTCTCACCGCCTCAAGACTCGCGCTCACCACAGAGCTTATTGTTGCTTGACGTGTTTGACGAATTGTCGCGGTCCGACTTCCGCGCCATACACATTGCCCTTGGCGTCCACCGCCAATCCCTCCGCGGCACTGGTTCCTTCCAGTTCGAGTGGATCGGGAATGCGGTACTGGACCTGGCCGTCTTTCAGGCTGCCGATGCGGATTCCCCTCTTCCATCCCGGGTGGACGGCGAACGGGAGTCCGTTTGATTCCGAGTCCGCGACATGGATCATGTCGTCGCGCAGGTAGACACCGCTTGGGCGGCCGAACTGCAGCCACTCGGCAATGAAGCCGCCGTCCTGGTCGAGGATCTGGATGCGCATGTTCCCGCGGTCGGCGACGAACAGCCGCCCCTGGGAATCCAGTGCGATGTCGTGCGGCGTCTTGAACTCGCCCGGCGCCGATCCCCAGCGGCCGAAGGACTTGACGAACTTGCCGTCCTTGGTGAACATCGAAATGCGCCCGACGCTGTCCGGACCTTGCCCTGGGTATTGCCCGGCGTGGCCTTCCGCGATGAAGATATCGCCATTGGGTGCGGTCACGACGCTGCATGGTTCGGTCAAGGCCTGCGGGGGATTGCCTGCAACGCCCGCGGTGCCGATGGTCAGCAGCACCTTTCCCTCCGGACTGAACTTGACCACGACATGGCCCTTGGGCTTCTCGTCCGGGTATTTCTTGCGCTCCCTGGCATTGAGACTCCTGCCGTCGACGACCCAGATATTGTTATCCGCATCCACGTAGATCTTGTGCGGGAACACGAACATGCCGGCGCCAAAGCTCTTCAGGAGTTTTCCGGATGAATCGAATTCCATGACCGGCGCCACGCTGGAACCCGCGCAGCTGTCGTAGGTGAACGGCGATTCACCGGGCGGAATGTCGGGATTCGCGCCGCAGCGATTCGCCACCCAGACGGATTCCCCATCGTTGTCGATCGCGACCGCGCTCAACGCTCCCCATGTCCTCCCCTCAGGAAGATCTCCCCATGGCGCGATAGTTATTTGGTGTGGGTTGGGAAGGTCGTTCGTCGGCGGGAGATCGCTCTGCGCGTACGCGCGGGCGCTGCACAACGTCATCGCGGCAATCATCGCGAACCGTGATATCGATCCATCTTTGGCTGGCATCGTTATTTCGATCCGCGCGCGAGCCCCACCAGCCCGGCGACGGCGGCGACTACTCCGCCAACCAGCATCCATATCGCCCGGTCGGTAGGTGAACCGGTGAAGAATCGGGAAACGTCGGAACCGAATGAATTTGAAGCATTGACGCCAAAGACAATCAGCAAAATGCCGCCGACAAGCAGTGCGAGGGAGAGTGGTTTATTCATGTTTTACCTATTAGAGTTGAATTGCGCTGTTCCAAAGAAATAAAATCCGCGTCCGTCCCGGTATGCCGCATAAATTATGCACCATGCGGAGCCTGACCCGCCGCGCGGATGCTGTTTCCGATCGGGAAAAATAAGTCGGCTGCCGCGCTTTGGCGACATCGTCGCCTGCGAGTGACAGTCGGCATGGCCTGATTAAGGCCTAAGTCCCTGTTTTGGGACGCAGGTCAGCAGATGGCATGATCGGTGCGAGATTGCATACCGATACGAAGGCACTTTTGCCCCTGATGCCGCGCTTCGGTAATTCACCCCAATACTAGAGCAACGATCATGCGAATTAATTGCACCCTGGTGATTAACCCGAAGGGCGGATCGGGCAAGACGACCGTCACGACCAGTCTGGCCAGCTATTTTGCCGCCAGGTCGGTGCCCGTAACGGTGATGGATTACGATCCGCAGGGATCGAGCCTCAATTGGTTGCGTCTGCGCGAGCCGTTTCGGAACAAGATCTATGCCGCCAATGCCGCGCCGCAGAAAGGCAACCGGTTGCGCGGGATCGAGATGCACGTGCCACCCGACACGCGGCAACTCATCATCGACGCGCCGGCTGGCGCTTCTGGACTTTTGCTGCAGGAGATGCTTGCCCGCGCGGATTGCATCGTGGTCCCGGTTGCGCCGTCGGCAATCGATATTCATGCCACGGCAAATTTCATCCGCGATCTGCTGCTTACGGGCCGCATTCGCATGCGCAATATCCGCCTGGGCGTGGTTGCCAACAAGGTGCGCAATTCGATGCCCACCTACGAACCGCTCGAGCGCTTTCTCAAATCCCTGAATTTGCCGCTGCTGAGCCGCCTTCGCGATTCCGACGTCTATCTCCAGGCCGTGGAATCCGGATTGGGGATTTTTGAAATGGACGCGACGGCCACGGAATCCGAGCGCGAGCAATTCCGGCCCGTGGCCGAATGGGCGGAAGGTCCGCGGTCTCAGTTGATCGCGGTCGACCGGAAAATTGTCCATTTGCCAGGGCGACCGCGCCTGTTTGCCGGCGCGGGATCGAATTGAAAAATAGAATTCTGCGTTCCCGGAACAAATCGCTCTGGCGTGGTTTATTCTTCAAACCGCTCCATCGCGCGAATCGCCGCGAGCAGTGCAGCGTCGAACGCATCGGGCCCGGCGCGACCCGCGCCGGTCATTGCATCCAGCCCCGAGCGGATGTCTTTCTCCAGAATCCCGATCGTACTGGCGGCGCAAACCGTCTGCGGGACTGATCATGCATTCGGACCGCGGCAGCCAGTACGCCAGCGACACCCACCGGCAGTTGATCAAAGATTACGGG
>JAYVMZ010000164.1:0-3729 GCA_043758735.1 Betaproteobacteria bacterium | reverse complement strand
GCGGCGCTTGCCGTCATTGCCGCATAGAGCGACATCGCCAGTGCTGCACGAACCATGTTCATCCCGCCAGTTCCTCGAATTCCTTCTTGCGTTTGCACTGGCGCGGAATCTTCTTGTCCATCTTGGCTTTTGGCAGGCCGAAGGTTTCCGAATACACCATGGTCGGCTTGCCCTCGGTTTTGTTGACGATCTTGCGCGTGCCGAACGAGGAGAGCTTGCCTTCGAATATATTGCCCACGATCGGACTTGGACCACCGAGAAACTCGAACAGCGAGTAATTCTCGTCGTCGATCTTCAGTACGAAGAAAAAACAACTCGGGTCGCGCCAGATCAGCGCGCCGGTCTGCTCCGGTCCTTCGTTCTGGGATTGGGCGAACAGCGGATTGACGAACAGCAGGCTCAGCAACAAGGCCTGGATTATTTTTCTGGACATGGGAAATCCTTGCAAGGTGGAAATCGGCTCCGGATACCCGGGACGCCGCTGGTTGAAACTGGGCTGATGATAGCCCCGAGGCTCGCAAGGGGCAAACTTAGAGCGTTTCAGGCCTCTCTCTCACCGCGGTTGGCGCTTAATCCTTAGCATTTACTGGACCTCAAGGGCCTCGAAGCTCTTCTTCTTGCGGCACTGCCGGGGAATCTTCTTTTCCATCTGGCTTTTCGAGTCGGTGAAGGTCTCCGAGTAGGCCATGGTCGGTTGCCCTCGGTCAGGTTCATGAGCTTGCGGCCGCCGAAGCCGGTCAGCTTGCCCTCGAAAACGTGGCCGACCATGGGGCTGGGCCCGCCGAGGAACTCGTAAAGGCCAAAACCCTCCGGGGTCTTCAGGACAAAGAAAAAGCAGCTGTCGTCGCGCCAGATCAGGGTTCCCTGCGTGATTTGGTCCTCGGCGGCCCCCGTCAGCGGGGCGAGGGCGGCGGTGATGAGGTGGGCATGCATGGGAGTCTCTCTTGGCAGTACTGTTGGGCGCTGCGCAGGCCCGGGACTGAATTGGAGCGGGCAGGCAAACGCGGTAAACTTGCCCGGAGAATAGCAAACATGCCGCCCGGCGTGTCCGTGGAGCCCTCCCATGAAAGTCATCGACCTGCGCAGCGACACCGTAACCAAACCCACTGCCGAAATGCGCGCCGCCATGCTGGCCGCCGAAGTCGGGGACGACGTTTATGGCGAAGACCCGACCGTCAACCGCCTCGAAGCGCTCGCTGCCGCCACCCTCGGCAAGGAAGCCGCCCTATTCGTCAGCAGCGGCACGCAGAGCAACCTGCTGGCGCTGCTGTCGCATTGCGAGCGCGGCGATGAATATATCGTCGGCCAGCAAGGCCACACCTATAAATACGAAGGCGGCGGCGCGGCGGTGCTCGGCAGCATCCAGCCGCAGCCGCTCGACTACGAGGCGGACGGATCGCTCGACCTCGGCCGCGTCGAGTCGGCCATCAAGCCGGACGATCCGCATTTTGCGAAGACGAAGCTGTTGTGCCTGGAGAATACCCAGGGTGGCAAGGTCCTGCCGCTCGACTATCTGAAAAGGGCGCAGGAATTCACGCGCGCCAGGGGGCTCGGCTTGCATCTTGATGGCGCGCGCGTATTCAACGCCGCCGTGCATCTGAAGGTACCGGTCAGCGAAGTCAGCCGGTACTTCGATTCAGTATCAGTCTGCCTGTCGAAAGGCCTCGGCGCGCCGGTCGGATCGGTGCTGTGCGGGACGAAAGCCCTCGTTGCCAAGGCGCGGCGCTGGCGCAAGGTCGTCGGCGGCGGCATGCGCCAGGCCGGCGTGCTCGCGGCGGCGGGCATCTACGCACTGGAAAACAATGTCGAACGCCTTGCAACCGACCACGAGAACGCACGCGCACTGGCGCGGGCGCTAACGGGCATCGAGGGTGTGGCGGTTGCCCCCAACGGCGCGCAGACCAACATGCTCTACATCAACGTCGAACCGCAGCGCTCGGTCAGGCTGCGCGAGGTGCTGAAGAGCCAGGGCATTTTGATCAGCGGACAGGGCAGCATCCGTCTGGTCACGCACCTCGACGTCGATCGCGCCGACGTTGACCGCTTTGCGCTGGCGGTCAAGCAGTCGCTTGCCGCCGACGCGAAAGCGGCGTGAGAAAGGCGGTGACTGGTAATTGGTGATTGGTAAAAGGCCACCTGCCCCAGGGCCCGTTACCAATCACTAGTTACCAATCACCAATCACCTATAACCAATCACAGCGAGGCATCGCAACGATGACGAGTAACGGCGATACCCGCAACATGGCGGTGTTCTGCGACTTCGAGAACCTTGCGCTCGGCGTGCGCGAAGCCAAATACGACCGCTTCGACATGAAGAAGATCCTCGAGCGCCTGCTGGTCAAGGGCAGCATCGTCGTCAAGAAGGCCTATTGCGACTGGGATCGTTACAAGGAATTCAAGGCGCCGATGCACGAGGCGGCTTTCGAGATGATCGAAATTCCGCACGTGCGCCAGTCCGGCAAGAACTCCGCGGACATCCGCCTGGTCGTGGATGCGCTGGATCTCTGCTACACCAAATCTCACGTCGACACTTTTGTCATTTTGAGCGGTGATTCCGATTTCTCGCCACTGGTGTCGAAACTGCGCGAGAACAACAAGGAAGTGATCGGGGTCGGCGTGAAGCATTCGACCTCCGACCTGCTGATCGCGAACTGCGACGAATTCATTTTCTACGACGACCTGGTGCGCAAGGAGCCACCGAAACGCCAACCGCGCAAGCGCGCTCCAGCCAAGCCGGTGGCAGGCGCGAAGGCGCCGGCCGTCGAAGCGGTAGATGCCGATGAACCTGTGCACGACGACAAGACGCAGAAGGCGCTCGACATGCTGATGAACACCTACGATGCGCTGACCGGCGAGCGCGGCGGCGACGAAAAGATCTGGGGCTCGATGATCAAGCAGGCGATGAAGCGGCGCAATCCCGGATTCAACGAGACCTATCACGGCTTCAAAAGCTTCAACAGCCTGCTGGAAGAAGCTGCCATCCGCGGCCTGCTCAGGCTCGAGCACGACGAGAAATCCGGCGGCTACATCGTGCGCTCCACCGAGCCGGACTGATGGCGTTGGGAGAATCATCTTGAACATGATGACCGGGGTGAAATACCTGCTCGCCGCGATCAGCGTTTTTCTGCTGGGAACCGCGGCCGGCGTGTTCGTGAATCACGCAAAGAACAACTTGAACTACGCAGTCCCGATCGCGATGGCGGTTGGCGGACTGGTGGCCGCGCTCGTCGCGTGGAGATTGCACAAACTTCCGGCCAAGTTGCCGAAATAACCGGAAGGCGCGGCAGCCGAATACATCGGCGATTTGCCCGGCATCGGAAGGAGAGCCCCGTGTGCAGGAACATCAAAACGCTGTTCAACTTTTCCCCGCCAGCCACCGAGGCGCAGATCCGCGACGCGTCCCTGCAGTTCGTCAGGAAGCTAAGCGGGTTCAACGCGCCGTCGAAGGCCAATCAAGCGGCGTTCGATCGCGCTGTCGAAGAGATCGCGGCATCTGCCGCCGGTTTGCTGCGATCACTGGTAACGACGGCAGAGCCGCGTGATCGCGAAATCGAAGCCGATCGCGCAAAGGCGAGATCGGCGATGCAGTTCGATGTGCCGCGGTGAATCTTTGGACACCCAACACAGAGGCACAGAGCAACTGCGTTAACGGTCAAGCACCGTATGGGGCTTTCCAAGGTTGATTGGACTTGAGCATAGCGTTAAGGATAACGAGCATTTTGCGCATGC
>JAYVMZ010000163.1:0-9744 GCA_043758735.1 Betaproteobacteria bacterium | reverse complement strand
GCCCGTAACCGGTCGCGGCGCTGTTCTAGTTCGCGCGTTTTCCGACCAGTACGGGGTGAAGCCTAGCGAGTTTAGATATTGCTGTCAATAAAGGCCGTCAACTGCGATTTGGAGACCGCGCCGACTTTGGTTGCCTCGATGTTTCCGTTCTTGAAGAGCATCAGCGTAGGGATGCCGCGGATGCCGTATTTCGGTGGCGTGCCCTGATTCTCGTCGATGTTGAGCTTGGCGACTTTCAGACGGCCGGAATATTCCGACGCGACTTCGTCAAGGATCGGCGCGATCATCTTGCAAGGGCCGCACCATTCGGCCCAGTAATCTACCAGCACAGGAACCTGTGATTGGAGAACTTCGGGTTCGAAAGTGTCGTCGGTAACGTGATGGATATGCTCGCTCATGTATGGATGGCCTCGGTAGTGATAAAGAATTGCAGAAAAGTCGCGGTCCGGACGAACTGCGATCTGAAGAGTGGGATCTATGCTAGCGAAAAAGATTTTGTAAGGGAAGCGTGTGCGGGTCCGCACTGCAATTGTGCGATATGCGAATTCCGCTTGTATTTCCGTGACATAGTCATAAAAATCGCCCTGGCGGCGATAGTTCTGGCAGGAGTTTTTGCTAGAATATGCCTCTGGTTTGTTGCGTCGCGCCGCGTCCGGCGGCGCGTGGCGCATGGGGACGGGTGCCCAATGTGATGCGAATATGGGGGTTTCAGGGCGCTTTTCCCCGTTTGAAGAGGATCAGGAATGACCTACGTTGTCACCGAGAGTTGCATCAAGTGCAAGTACACCGATTGCGTGGACGTCTGTCCGGTCGACTGTTTCCGCGAAGGGCCCAACATGCTGGTCATCGATCCGGACGAATGCATTGATTGCACCCTGTGCGTGGCCGAATGTCCGGTCGAAGCCATCTTCGCGGAGGATGACGTGCCGGAGAACCAGCGTGCCTTCCTGCAACTGAATGCGGACTTGTCGAAAGCCTGGCCGACCATCACGGAGAAGAAGGACGCTCCCGCGGATGCCGACGACTGGAAGGACAAGAAGGACAAGGTCGGCCTGCTGGAGCGCTGATCCCGTTCCGGGCAGTTTCGACACCTCTCCCGCCGCGCCCCATACAAATACATGCGCGCGGACCTGATCGATCTCCTCGAATCCGGCGCCACCGTAGTGACGCCAAACCGTCGTCTTGCGCTGCATCTGAAGCGCGACTTCGACGCGTTGCAGTCGGCCGATGGCCGTACCGTCTGGCCGACCCCCGATATCCTGCCCTGGACGGCATGGTTGGAACGCCGCTATGAAGACCTGCTGCACTCCGAATTCGGAGGCGGACTTCCCATGCTGCTTAGTGCGCCGCAGGAGGTCGCATTGTGGGAAGAGGCGATCCGCGGCTCCGAATTCGTCGGCATTTTGCTGTCTCCCGGTCCGACTGCGGCGCAATGCCGCGAAGCCTGGCGGCTGGTGCACACATGGCGTTTGCGCGCGCGATTGCCCGAGACCGACACCAACGAGGACGGCAAGGCATTCGTCGATTGGGCACGCAGGTACGAACGTTCCTGCGAGCGCGGACCCTACACCGACGCGGCGCGGCTCTGCGATGTCGTCGCGCCGATGTTCGTCAACCTGGCAAATCCCGGCACCGCAGTCTTTTACGGCTTCGACGTCATCGCGCCCCAGCAACGCGAATGCATGGCCGCGCTGGCCGACGCGGGCGTAAGCGTCCGCGAAATACTGCCGGAGAAAAAGCAGGGTCGCGCGGCACGCATCGGTTTCACCTCGGCACGTGAGGAAGTCCAGGCTTGCGCGCGCTGGGCGCGAACTCGCATCGAGGAAAACCCCGCGGCGCGCATCGGCGTCGTCGTTCCCGAATTTGCGCATCACCGGGAAATGATCCGGCGTTGTTTTCTGGCCGAGATGCAACCGAACCATGCCTTGCCCGGTGCAGCGCGGCAGGATCCGCCGTTCAACATCTCGCTGGGCGTCGCGCTGAGCGCCTATCCGCTGGTGCAGGACGCGCTGCTCATGCTGCAACTCGCCGGCCGCGAGGTCGAATTCGCAAATGCCAGCCGCCTGATCCGCTCGCCGTATCTGGGCGGCGCCGTAACGGAGATGGCCGTGCGCGCGCGCCTGGACGCCGCATTGCGCAGGCGCGTTTCTCCGCGTGTATCGCTCGATGCGTTGTCGAGGCTGATGGCGGCGAAGAACGTGCCGCGCGCCACCGACCTGGCGCAACGTTTCGCGTGGCTGGCCGAATTCCGGCGCAGCGACCTGTTTGGTCCGCGGCTTCCGTCCGATTGGGCGAAGGCGATTTCCCAGGCCTTGTCGATCGGCGGCTTTCCCGGCGAACGCAGCCTCGACTCCGCGGAATACCAGACCCTGAAGAAATGGCATGAAGTGGTTGCCAGCTTTGCGACGCTCGACCGCGTTGCAGGCCGCATGGGCTATGCGCAAGCCTGCTCGCGGCTCGCGCGGATGGCAGCCGATACGTTGTACCAGCCCGAGGCGGAGGACGTCCCGATCCAGATTCTCGGTGCACTCGAATCCAACCACCTGCACTTCGACCACCTCTGGGTCACGGGACTGACCGAAGACGTGTGGCCGATTCCACTGCGACCCAATCCCTTTGTCCCCGTCCGGTTGCAACGCGAGGCCGGCATACCCGAAGCCGATCCGGCGGCGTCGCTCGAACTGGACCGGCGCATAACCCGGGGATGGCTTGCCGCGGCGGATGAAATCGTCCTGAGCCATCCGCAACACGAAGACGATCGGGAATTGTTGCCCAGTCCGCTGATCGTCGACATTGACGAAACGACGGCCGCCAGTCTCGGACTTCCGGCGCATGTGGGATTGCGCGCCATGATCAATCTCGCGGCGCACGTCGAGAGCGGCGCGGATTTTACCGGCCCGCGCATCGCATCGGCGACGTCGCACGAAGGCGGCACGGCGGTGTTCAGGGACCAGGCGGCGTGTCCGTTCCGCGCTTTTGCTCGGCATCGGCTCGGTGCAAACAGCCTCGACTCGCCGCTGCCCGGACTCGACGCGATGGATCGCGGCACGCTGCTGCATTCGGTGCTGGCGTCCGCGTGGAAAAGCCTGCGCAACAAGGCTGGCCTGGACCGCATTTCCGATGAAGACCTCGACAGCGTTTTCGACGTTTGCGCCACGGAGGCGATCGCGAAAGTCCGCCAGTGGCGCGCTGAAGCCTTGTCGGGGCGTTTCGCGGAATTGGAAAAGGCCCGGCTCGTCGGGCTCGCGAGAATCTGGCTCTCGTTCGAAAAGCAGCGCGCCGATTTCGACGTGGTGCTGGTCGAGCAAAAACGTCCGATGACGTTCGGTGGTGTCACGGTCAACGCGACGCTCGACCGCATGGACGAGTTGCGCTCCGGCGGCCGTGTCATCCTCGACTACAAGACGGGGACCGCGACCGTATCGGCCTGGCTGGGCCCGCGTCCCGACGAACCCCAAATTCCGCTCTACGCGCTGGGCAGCGGCGAAGACATCGCGGCCACGGCATTCGCAGTGATCAAGGCCGGCGCAGCCGAATTCAAGGGCTTGGCGCGCGAACCCGGCCTGCTTCCCGGCGTGACGACGATATCGGAAAGCAGGAGCGCGTCCGCCGCGCTGTACGAATCCTGGGATGCGCTTCTCGCCGGCTGGCAAGCCGAACTCGATCAGCTGGGGCGCGGTTTTGCCGCGGGCGACGCGCGCGTCGATCCGAAGCGAGGCGACCTCACATGCAGGTTTTGCGATCTTCACGCGCTATGCCGTGTGAACGAACGTTCCGCCGATTTTTACCTGGACGACGCCGCGGAGGATCGGGATGAGTGAGTCGAAACCCGCTCCCGATAGCGGGCAGCGCGAGATTGCGCTCGATCCCGCCCGCTCGTTCATCGTGCAGGCTCCCGCCGGTTCGGGAAAGACGGAACTGCTGATCCAGCGTTACCTCGTGCTGCTGGCAACGGTCCAGCGGCCGGAGGAAATCGCCGCGATCACGTTCACGCGCAAGGCCGCCGCAGAAATGAAAAGGCGCGTGCTCGAGGCGCTGGATGCGGCGCGCAATTCGCCGCGGCCGGATGAACTGCATGAGGCGTTGACCTGGCAGCACGCCCGCGCCGCGCTCGACCAGGATGAAAAACTCGGCTGGCGGCTGCAGGAAAGCGCTGCGCGCCTGCGCATCCAGACGATCGATTCCCTGAGTGCGTCGCTGACCCGGCAGATGCCGGTGCTGTCCCGCTTCGGCTCGCAGCCGGAAAGTGTCGAAGACGCCACCGCACTCTATCGTGAAGCTGCGCGCAATACGCTGGCGTTGCTGGAAGGCGGATCGTCGTCGTCCGCGGACGTGGCTGCGCTGTTTTCTCACCTCGACAACGACGCCGCGGTCGCCGAGGACTTGCTTGCGGGCATGCTCGCGCGACGCGACCACTGGATGCGCAACCTCGCGGGTGCCTACGATCGCGATGCCCTCGAAGCGGCGTTGGCTGCGGTCGCGCGCGAAGCGCTGGCAGGCGTGCAGGCGGTAATGCCCGAACGCTTTTCGCACGAACTGCTTGAATTGGCCTGCTACGCAGCACAGAACCTCGCGCAGGCCGGCACGCAATCGCCGATCCGCGCGTGCGTCGGTCTGACGCAATTGCCCGGCACGGACGAAACGGACCTGCAGGGCTGGTTTGGAATCGCCGAGTTGCTGCTGACAAAAACCAATTCCTGGCGCAAGACCGTCAATGTGAGCCACGGCTTCCCGCCCGGCAAGGACAAGGAGTCGAAGGCCCGCGCGCAGCATTTCAAGGACAGGCACGCGGCGATCGTCGCTGGGCTCTCCGCCGTGGATGGCGTGAGTGATGCGCTCGCCCTGTTGCGTATCTTGCCTCCGCCGCGATACGACGAGGTGCAGTGGCAGGCATTGGGCGCCATCGTGCAGTTGCTGCCGCTGGCTGTCGCGGAACTCAAGCTCGTCTTTGCCGCACACGGACAGGTTGACTTCGTCGAGATCGCACAGGGGGCGTTGGTGGCGCTGGGAACTGAGGATGCGCCAACCGACCTGCTGCTCTCGCTCGACTATCGCATCCGCCATGTAATGGTCGACGAGTTCCAGGACACCTCGTTCACGCAATTCGGTTTGCTCGAACGTCTTACGGCTGGCTGGCAACCCGACGACGGCCGCACGCTCTTCCTCGTCGGCGATCCGATGCAATCGATCTATCGATTCCGCGAGGCCGAGGTGGGCCTGTTCCTGAGGGCTCGCCGGCAGGGCATCGGCACCGTGGAATTGGAGTCCTTGACGCTTTGCGCAAATTTTCGGTCGCAGGCCGGCATCGTCGAATGGGTCAACGGCGCGTTTTCCCGCGTCATGCCGCTGACGGAAAGCGTATCCGCCGGCGCGGTGCCCTATACCCCTTCCGATCCCGTTCACGCGCCTTTGCCGGAGGCTGTGCAGATACATCCTTTCTTTGACCCGGATCCGGAGAAAGAAGCCCGGCGCGTCGTCGAACTCGTGCAGAGCGCGCAGGCGCGCAACCCTGAGGGAACGATAGCGGTGCTCGTGCGCGGGCGCGGCCACCTTCAGGCCATCGTCCCGCAATTCAAGCGCAGCGAACTGCGTTTTCGCGCAATCGAGATCGAACCGCTCGGCCATCGCCAGGTCGTTCAGGACTTGCTCGCCCTGACGCGCGCGCTGTCGCATCTCGCGGACCGCAGCGCCTGGCTCGCCGTGCTGCGCGCGCCATGGTGCGGGCTCACGCTCGACGATCTGGCCGCGCTCGCAGAGGGCGATTTCGACAGCACCGTCTGGGAGTTGATCGAGGATGCGCAACGCACGCGGCTGCTGGGCGCCGACGGCAGGTGGCGCCTTGCGCGCGCGCAGAAGGTCCTCGGATGCTGCCTCGACCAGCGTTTTCGTACGAACCTGCGGGAATCCGTGGAAGGCGCCTGGCTCGCGCTAGGCGGCCCGGCATGCGTCGAGCACGCGACTGACCTCGAAGATGCTGAGATCTACCTGCAGTATCTGGAGGAAGCAGAAGAGGCCGGTGGCATCGCCGATCTCGCAACATTCGAGCAAGGCCTGGCAAAACTGTTTGCGTTGCCCGATCTCGAAGCGCGGGACACCGATCCGCAGATATTGACCATCCACAAGGCCAAGGGCCTCGAGTTCGACACCGTGATCGTGCCGGGACTGGGTCGCAGGCCCAGGCACGCCAATCAGCGATTGTTCCTGTGGACGCGCCGCCTCGCCACGAATGGCGAAGACACTTCGGCTGAACTGCTGCTGGCGCCGATCAGGCAGACCGGAATCGACGCCGACCCGATCTACGATTATCTCGCCCGTCTGGACAAGCAGCGCGACCGTTACGAGCAGGCGCGCTTGCTCTACGTCGCGGCGACGCGCGCAAAGCGGCACCTGCATCTGTTGGGCCACGTCAAACCGATCGATCACGATGGCGTCCCCGCGATCAAAGGGCCGGCCGCCGATTCGTTGCTGGACACGCTCTGGCCTGCCGTCGAGGATGTTTTTCAACAGGCAGTCGCATCGCTGCCGCCGCAGATGATGGTTCCTGCGCCTTCGGTTGCCGGACAAGGTACTCGCGTGCTGGATCAGAATCTGCGCCGATTGCCATCCGACTGGTCGCTGCCGCCCCTGCCGCCGGCCATCGACTGGACGTCGGCGGGGGGGGAAGAACGTCCCGGAGAAGAGATCGAGTTCTCGTGGGTCGGCGAAACGGCGCGCCATATCGGCAGCGTGGTTCATCGCTGGCTGCAGCGAATCGCCGAAGACGAAATGAGAGGCTGGGACCGGGCCCGGCTGGAGAAAATGCGCAAGGCGTTTCGCGACGAACTCGGCATGCGCGGCATTCCCGAATCGGAGATCGACGCGGCGACGACGCGCGTCGTTTCCGCGCTCGGCAATTCGTTTGAGGACGCGCGCGGACGCTGGCTGCTCGGGCCGCAACAGGAAGCGAAAAACGAATTCCGCATGACCGCCCTGATCGACGGCGAGCGGCGCAATCTCGTGATCGATCGCACTTTCATAGACGAGGCAGGAAACCTGCGCATCGTGGACTACAAGACGAGCAGCCATGAAGGCGCGGATGCCGAGGGATTCCTCGACCAGGAGCGCGAACGCTATCGCCAACAACTCGAACGTTATGCGTTGGCGCTAGGCGCGAAAGACGCCGAGCTGGGCTTGTATTTCCCTCTGCTATCCGGCTGGCGGGAGTGGAAAAAGCAGGATTAGGGCCGTAAATCCCGCGAGTGCTCATGAATCGAGCGCCATTCACGGCAGAATCGCTTGCGCGAATCGCGAATAGATGCGATCAGAAAATGCCCCGGAAAATTCAAAGCTTCTTGCTCAGATAGGCCCGCCACGGACCCCAATAGTATTTGTTCCAGCCTTCCGTTACGCCCTCGACGTCGTAATCGGCAACGTTGACGTGCATCAGGTCGATGCGGCCGCCAGCAGGGTCGGGCGAGAAAGTAAGAATCAAGATGGAGTCGAGATCTTCCGGCTTCCAATGGAACGCGCGCCAGGACTGCACGATCATCCGTTTGGGCGCGGTATGCCGCATGCGGCCCAAAAGCATGTCACCGAATGCGCGAAACTCGGTCCCCGGAGTGCTGCCGATCGTCACTGGGGCGCCGGTGAATTCAGCGTGCAGTGAGGGGTCAATGTAAATGTCGTAAAGACGCTCCGGTGGTGCCGGCAGCGTGACCGACTGCTGAACAAGTTTGGGCATACAAGCCTCCTGCGTCTATGCAGCGGGCCTTCACGAACCTCCAATGTGCTCCTGGAATCCGTCCGGACCGCCGCCACACTGGCTGAACTTCACACCCGCACTATGGAATGCCTGTGCCCGACCAAAATGACAGTGAAAGGCATTTGCGCTATGGTTGACCATTGGTAACGCGTTTACGAAGGAGCTTTCAAACCGCAAAGGAGAAGCACATGGCACATACTGACTGGATGATCCGCGGTCCCGAGATCGCGTCGTGCAATTGCTCTTATGGTTGTCCCTGCCAATTCAACGCCCTGCCCACGGATGGCACCTGCCGCGCCGCGGTCGGCATTCAGATCGACAAAGGTCATTATGGCAAGGTGAAGCTTGACGGCTTGCGCCTGGCCGCGACCGCCGCCTGGCCGGGCCCGATCCACATGGGCCATGGCGAAATCCAGCCCATCGTCGACGAGCGCGCGACGCCCGAACAGCGCGAGGCGCTCCTCAAGATCATGTCGGGCCAGGACACCGAGCCGGGTGCCACCTTCTTCCAGGTCTTCGTATCGATGTGCGACAAGGTGCACCCGCCGATGTTCAAGAAGATCGACTTCAAAGCCGACATGAAGTCATGCGATGGCCATGTCAGCGTCCCTGGGGTGGTGGACGTCAAGACCGAGGCGATCCGCAATCCCGTCACCGGCCAGCCGCACCACGCCAAGGTTTCCCTGCGCCAGGGCTTTGAATATACCGAGGCTGAATATGCAAGCGGAACCATAAAATCCGCAGGCCCTATTGCACTTGATACTGTCGGCAAGCATGCGCACATGGCGATGCTCCACATAACCGGGCACGGCGTGGTCAGGTGAGCCACGGCGGCGCACCGCCGCCCGACACCCTGTTGCAACGCGCCGCGCTGAACGAGCGGCGCGTAGTGCTTGCGGCACTTGCAATGGTGGCGGCGCTGGGCCTTTGGGCGACATTTCACACGGGCGACGCGTTGATGTCGCCTGCTTCGCCGGCGCCGGGCACTGTGGCCTACGCCGTGCTGCTCTTCATCATGTGGTGGACCATGATGCTGGCGATGATGCTGCCCTCTGCAGCGCCCGCGATTCTCACCTACGCAGCGCTGAGCCGGAAGTTTTCCCAGAAGGGCGCGGCAACTGCGCCACCTGCACTATTCGCCGCGGGCTATGCCGCCATCTGGACCGGCTTCAGTGCTGCCACCGTGGCGCTGCAAATGTCCGTTGAACAGTTCGTGCCGTTGACCGGCATGATGGCCGTGATCAGCACAACGCTGGGTGCGGCACTGTTGATCGCCGCTGGACTCTACCAACTGTCGCCACTCAAGCAGGCTTGCCTGCGCAAGTGCCAGGCGCCGCTGATGTTCTTTGCACACAACTGGCGCAAAGGCTACGGCGGCGCCCTGCGCATGGGCCTGTCGCATGGGCTCTATTGCGTGGGCTGTTGCTGGGTGCTGATGGGGCTCCTGTTCTACGGCGGCGTCATGGAACTGCGCTGGATCGTCGGGCTGGCGCTGTACGTGGCTGCGGAAAAGCTGCTCCCCGCAAGCACCCGGCTGAGCCGCTTCACGGGGATTTTTCTGATCGGCTGGGGACTGTGGACCGCATCAACAGCAATGACATCAGGTCTGGAAATATCGGTTTTCTAGCCTACGCTATCGCGGCGGCCACCCAATGAAAAAGACGAACGCTTGAACCACGAAGGGCACGAATACCCTCGCGTTAGCGTGGAGTACCCTTTTAGGAGCACGAAGGAAAAACAAGGAAATCGTAGATGTGAAGATCGAAGCCATCTCCTGCATGCTGTGAAATCCCTGCGATGTCAGCACGCGAATACCGCCATTTCTCGCCAATCTTTCAGGCACTCCTTCGCGTACCTTTCTTTTCCCCTTTGCGCACCCCTCAAGGAGGTATTGAAAGGAATCCTTTGCGTCAACGCTCTTGACCTTGTTCTCCGCTCTCATCTCTGTGGCTCTGTGGTGAAGCATCGCCTCGCGAACTGCATGTCCGAAAATGGCTAGCGCG
>JAYVMZ010000162.1:0-6835 GCA_043758735.1 Betaproteobacteria bacterium | reverse complement strand
TAGCCGACCGACTGGAAATTGCTGAGGTCATTGCCAAGTACTCGTACGCGGCGGACTTTTCTGATCCCGACGCATTTGCAGCGTTATTTGTCGAAGATGGAGTCTTCGAATTTTATATTCGGGACGCTAAAGAGCCCTATGAGCGCCGGGTATCACGAGAGGTAATCCGGGCAAAGCAGGAGAGTTGGAAAGAAAGCAAAAGAATCAGTGGAATTAAAACTGGGCATCATCAGTCAGGCTTGATCTTCAAAGAGCTTACCGCAGACACGGCCAGAACGCAGAATATGCTTCTGTACACTGTGCAGGGTGCGGAGGAGACTGCCCCCAAAATAACGAGTTCTGCAACTTATTTTGACGACTGGAGAAAAACATCGGATGGATGGCGTATCGCAAAACGAGTAATTCGCTTCGATGGTCCGCGGCCGGCTAAATAATAACCACGCGGACTACCGCTTATTGTCGGCCACGGCCGTTCACGTAGGAACCCGACCACTGCCGCATTGACCGACCGCCGCTCGTTTATCCCTAAAGGCTTTGAGTTTTCCCTCCGGCGGAAAAATCTATGATCCTCGGAGTCCAGGAAAAACGAGCGGAGAATAGCCGACTTGAATAGGGAGGAAGATACGCATGAAGATCCGCTCGTTGTTTCTGCCGTTGCTCGCACTGTCGTTTGCCGCTGCCGCTTCCGATCCGCTGCCGCGTGCCGAGCCGGAAACGGTAGGCATGTCGTCCGCGAGGCTCGCGCGTATTGGCGACGTGTTGCGCGCGGACATCGAGCGGGGGCGCATCCCTGGCGCAGTTCTGGCCATCGCACGCAAAGGCAAGATTGTTTACTTCGAGGCGTTCGGCTATCGCGACAAGGTGGCCGGCGTGCCGATGACCACCGACACCATTTTCAGTATCGCTTCCATGACCAAGCCGATGGTGACGGTCGGGGCGCTGCAGTTGTACGAGCAAGGGCGCGTGCTGATCGATGACCCGGTGTCGAAATACCTGCCGCAATTCGCCAATATGCAAGTTGCGCGCATGGACCCTGCCGAGCAAGAGATACTCGACACCGCGCCAGCCGCAAGGCAGATCACGATTCAGGACTTGATGCGGCACACTTCCGGCATCATTTACGGCGGACGCGGGTCAACCGCGGTGCACAAGTTGTATCCTGCGTCTGGTTCCGCGGTGGCCGCCAGCATGACGAGCGCCGAGTTCCTGGACAAGCTCGGCTCGCTGCCCCTGATGTATCAGCCAGGTACAGTCTGGGAGTACGGCTTTTCGACCGAAGTGCTCGGGCTGGTTGTCGAGTCCATCACCAACCAGACGCTCGGAAAGTACCTGCAGGAGAACCTGTTCAAGCCGCTCGGCATGTCGGACACCGGATTCATGGTGCCAGCCGACAAGGTGAACCGGTATGCGAAGGCGTTACCCAACGATCCAGATACCGGCAAACCGCAATCGGTGATGGATTCGACCAAGCCCACCAAATTCGAGTGCGGCGGTGGTTGCGCGGTCTCCACGGCGGGCGATTACTTGCGCTTCGCGCAGATGCTGCTGGATCAAGGCAAGCTCGACGGTGAACGAATACTGAGCCGCAAGACCGTGGAGTTCATGACGGCCGATCAACTCGGACCAGGCGTCAAGAATCTGATCGGGAGTGCCGATCCCACGCGTGCCGACTATGGCTTCGGACTCGGCGTGGCAGTGCGCCGCACGGAAGGTGTTGTGCGCTTGATGGGCTCGGTCGGAGATTTTTCCTGGCCCGGAGCGTACGGCACGAACTGGTGGGCGGATCCCAAGGAGGAACTTGTCGTCGTGTTCATGGCGCACTCGCCCGGGCCGATCCGCTGGCATTATCGCCAGTTGATCAATGCGCTCGTGCTGCAAGCGTTGGACTGAAGCGCACGGAAAGGAGTTACTGACTCCTCCTAAACGAGCGGACTTAGTTCTAGTTGTAAATGATCCGCTCGAAGTTAGATACTGAGACACGCCAACTCCTTCTCCTGGCGCCTTTGCATTCAGCAGTTCGACTATAAGTTGCCATGACGCGGTAGGCTGCTGACGGATCGTTCTCGATTCGTCAGCGTAACGATGTGACGGGCCGCTCTCCTTCGCGAGAGCGGCCAACAGGTTATAGTGGCTTCTATTGCTTGAGTTCAATAACTATGGTGTGCCCATCATCCAAAGTCTCCTGAGAATGGGTTATCGCAGGGAGGTACAGACGCTGCGTGAACTGGTCAATATCGAATCGGACAGCCGCGACACGGAGGGTCTGGAGCAATTGGCCGCGTTGCTTGGCGAGCGCCTTGCCGCCCTCGGCTCCGCAACCTTGACGGTTCACGGCAGATCGGCGCATGCGAGCGTCAACACTTTTATTGCCGGCGTTTTATAGGCTGCAGTTTTTCAAATAGTCAAAGCGGCTTGCTGGGATCGATGAGCGTGCGCCACATGTGCGCAGTCGCGCTGGCGTCATTGCCGAGCCCTTCCTTGGGCTGGCGGAAGTGGCGGCCGATGATGTCGGTGAAGGGTTCGATCGACCACGGCTCGTTCTTGTCGAAACTGTAGTCGTCGAACAACGTGATGTTCCGCGCAGCCATGTACCACTTGTGGTGGCGCGCGAATTCATGCGCCGCCGCGATGTACTCGGGCGGCTTGTAGTCCGCGCCGAACATCTTGATATACATCTGCGGGTATTCGTAGCCGACCGATTCGTCCGGAAAGTAGCGCAGCGCCTGGTGGTAGCGGATGGCCCAGGACACTTTCTCCGAAACGTAAGGCTCGACCAGTTGCGCGCCCCACCAGCCGTGATCCGGACGGACGACGGCAAGGCCGACATCGTGCAGCAGGCACGCCAGCACGGTTTCTTCGTCCATGCCGGCTTCAAGTGCGTTAGCCGCGGACTGGATGCAGTGCGGGGCCGCGGCAATCGGCAGGCCGAACTTCGGCGTGTTCAATCGCAGATTGAAAATATCGAACAGCGTCGGCTTGGCCGGCATCGCGACTGAGGGCTCTGGCGGCCGCGTCTGCTTGAAAGCAGTCCCGATTTTCTCCAGGGTTTCCTGTCTCTCGTCTTTCATGGTGATCCTCGTTTCTTTCTGACCGCCTTGCCCGCCAATGCGTTGCGTTCAGAAGCACGCGCGCACGACTCCGCCGTCGACACGCAGCGCGGCGCCGTTGGTGGCCGACGAGAGCGGACTGCAGACATAGGCCACCATGCTGGCGACTTCCTCCACCGTGGCATAGCGCTTCAACAGCGAGCTGGGGCGGACCTTATCGAAGAATTCTTTTTCGAATTCCGGAAACGGTTTGCCTGCCGAGCGCTTCGCGATGCCGGCCTTGTTGCCGTCGGAGAGCGTCGGGCCGGGCAGTACCGCATTGACCGTGACGTTGGTCCCCACGCAGGTTTCCGCCAGGCCGCGCGAGATCGCGAGTTGCGCGGTCTTGGTCATGCCGTAATGGATCATGTTGTCCGGGATCTGGATGCCGCTCTCGCTGCTGATGAACACCACGCGGCCCCAGTTGCGCTGTTTCATGCCCGCGAGATAGGCGCGCGACAACCGCACGCCGCTCATGACATTGATGTCGAAAAAGCGCTGCCATTCGGCATCGTCGATTTCCTCGAACACCTTGCGCTCGAAGATGCCGAGGTTGTTGACCAGAATGTCCACCGCAGGAAAGCGCCTCACCAGTTCGGCGGTCGGGCCGGCGGCGGAAAGGTCGCCGGCAAAGCCGTCGAGCTTCGCTTTTGGCGTGGCGGCACGGATGCGGTCCAATGCTTCCTTGACGGCGGTTTCGGTGCGGCCGTTGATGATGACGCGCGCGCCCTCTGCGGCCAGCAGCGCGGCGGTGGCGAAGCCGATACCCTTGGTCGAGCCGGAGATCAGGGCCGACTTATCCTGCAGTTTGAGATCCACAGTGTGCTTTCTCCCGGATTATTTATTTAGGTACCGGTCGAGCCGAGCGAGCAGCAGGCCGGCGGGGAACCCGGATATCGGGGCATGAAGACGTGAACGGCTTATCGACGGACTTCGGCCGCGGTTACCGGCCGGGCGACTTATTTTGGCGTCACGCCGTCTGCGCCAGCCGCTGAGTGGGGGTCGCGGACTTCAATCCGGATCAGTTGACTCATCGGACCAGCGGCGCATGGGGCCTTCGTAATCGCCTTCCGACATTCCCGCCTCGGCATCGTCTTCCTCGCCGTCGAATTTTTCCATCTCCTTGAGCAGCGACTGCAGGCGTTTTTCCGCAACCGTCTCCCCGTTAGGTTTGGCGGATATATTTTCGACGACAGATGCAGCGGCGCTGTAGTCCTTCTTCGTTTTGATGGGGCGCGCCGCCCCGTTCGGTTTACTGGCGCTGCCTCGTGTCATATTTGCCCCTTTTGGCAAAGGCGCCCCGTCCACGAGGTCGTCAGACCATTCTTGCTCGGCTGCGGATGCCGAGCCTGTGCTTCCGGCCTCATCCTGCGTTGCGTCCGCAAGCTATATCGCTATCGTACACGCTCTGCACGGTGATGATTGCGCAGCAGTTCGCATTAGTTTACCGCAGGAAATAAATCCGATTTTTTGGTATTCTTTGTATAGCTCCGTGTCCTTCATGGCGCGGTTGAATAGATTTTTACCTGCGCGGGATCGATCGGCGTGCACGCCTCGCCGGTCATGATGTGCGATGTGGTGGCGAAGGCGACGAGCAGGAACACGATTATCAGGAAGACGCGCAAGCAGGCGATGGGCATGCGGGTTCCTCGAAACGAGGGGGTTCCCTATAGCGATCTCGTAGTGCGGTCGTAGTTTGTCCCTCGGGCGGTTTGACGGCGAGGAAACGTCGCGCGATTGCGCAATGCACAAAGAAAAAGCCCGGTTTCCCGGGCTTTTTCTGTCCCCGGATTATCCTGGCGGATAGTCCGGGGACGCTGCTTTACTCCGGATCAGGCCGGGCGGATATTCGATGCCTGGTCACCCTTGGGGCCGGTCGTCTTGTCGAAACTGACCTTCTGCCCCTCCTTGAGGGACTTGAAGCCGGCGTCCTGGATGGCGGAAAAATGAGCAAAAAGATCCTTGCCGCCGTCATCCGGCGTGATGAATCCGAAACCCTTCGCGTCGTTGAACCACTTCACGGTACCTGTAGCCATGTCTGTGTCTTCCTGAATAGTTAAAAGTGTGGGCGCTGCCCGATTGCGGGATCTTGTAGAGAAGAGGAGAACGGCCTGAGAAGTACCTGTGAACGGTCATACCCGACTGATTGATCACTGCTCCAGTATCCTGCGGTTCCCTTTATACGACGACATTTCGATGCCGTCAAAGGCTGTTTCTGGCCTGGCTTTCCCGATGCAGCCGATATCGCCATCGCTCCCGGCTAGCGCTTGGCGTCAGCTTTGTCGGCCAGGATGTCGCTCTTGTAGGTCTCCGGCCCGAAGTAGATCGCAATCGCAGTGAGCACGGCGAGCGTCACCATGTACGCGGCGACGAGCCAAGGCTCGTTGTTGCCCTGGCCCAGCAACCAGGTGGCCAGGAAGGGGGCTGGTCCGCCGGCGAGGATGGAGCCCAGCTCGCGTGCGGACGCGAATCCGCTGTAGCGCAGTTTTGGTCCGAACAATTCCGCGAAATAGGCGGCCTGCGGTCCGAACATGCCGGAGTTGCCGATGGAAATCGCCAGGATCAGCGCGAGCCAGATGATCGGCTGGGAACCGGTGCCGACCATCAGGAAAAACGGATAGGCGAACAAGGCCGAGAATATCGCCGCCCCGCCGTACACCGGCCGCCGGCCGATGCGATCCGAAAGCATCGAGAACATCGGCACGGTGAACAGCGAGATCGCATAGGCCAGCATGATGCCGTTCAATACCATGCTCTTCTGCAGACCCAGTTGCTTGGTCATATAGCTCAGCGTGAATACCGGGTACAGATAGCCCAGGCCGTTTTCGGCGAGGCGCGCGCCCAGCACCACCAGGAATTCGCGCGGATGCTTGATGAATGCATCTTTCACCGGCGAGCGCGCGGCCTTGCTCTTGGCGGCGATCTGGCTGAACACCGGCGTCTCGGAAACCTTGGAGCGGATGAAGAAACCGACGACGATCAGGATGATCGAAAGCAGGAAGGGAATGCGCCAACCCCAGCTCAGGAAATCTTCCTTCGGTAGCGACGACACCACCGCGAATACGCCGGTCGCAAGCAAAAGGCCGATGTTCACGCCGATGGCGGCGAAGCTGCCGAACAGGCCACGCCTGCCTTGCGGCGCATGTTCCACCGCAAGGATCACTGCGCCGCCGTATTCCGCGCCGGCGCCGAACCCCTGCACCAGGCGCAGGGTTACCAGCATGATCGGCGCCCATACGCCCGCTGTTTCGTAGGTCGGCAGCAGGCCGATCAGGAAGGTGCCGACGCCGACGAGCATGAGCGTGATGACCAGTACCGGCTTGCGCCCGATGCGGTCGCCCAGATGGCCAAACACCATGCCGCCGAACGGCCGGGCAAAGAAACCGACGCCGAAGGTCGCAAACGAAAGCAGCAGCCCGGTGTTGGAATCGTATTTCGGGAAGAACAGTTCGCTGAATACCAGCGCCGCCGCGGTGCCGTAGATGAAGAAGTCGTACCACTCCAGGGCTGATCCGATGGCCGATGCCATCATGACTCTGCGGTGCGAAGCATCCATTGCTCTCTCCCCTTTTATTGTTGTGTGGCGCTCGCGCGCTTCAGGCGCGGGGCGCGATCTTGTTCCGCTGCCGCGGTTCATCGGGCCGCGTCAGGATACAGGCGGGTTGCCGCCCCGGCTTCTTGCGTTGCGTCAGAGGCCGAGGTCGGACAGGCCGGGATGATCGTCCGGCGTGTAAACGAGCGACACGCGC
>JAYVMZ010000161.1:0-2014 GCA_043758735.1 Betaproteobacteria bacterium | reverse complement strand
CCTTTACCTACCCGGCAAGGGGAAGGGTTAGCCGAACGGCAAGGGTGTCGCGGGCAACTGCGAATCTGAAGGAAGCCGAAGGCAAAGCGCTGGCCTGCGATCCGGGCCAAGCTGCTGGCGGGCGCGCATGTGCCTTCGCCGGTGCGCCGGGCAGATATTGCGAAGCCCGATGGCGGGCAACGCATGCTCGGCATACCGATGGTGGTCGACCGCCTGATTCAGCAGGCGCTTCATCAAGTGCTCTCACCGATCTTCGAGCCTCACTTCTCGGAGGCAAGCTACGGCTTTCGGCTGGGAAGAAATGAGCATCAAGCAGTGCACTCGGCCAGGCAGCACGTGGCGCTTGAAGCGGCTTGGAGAGCGGGTGCGAGAGCTGCAGCGCGTTTCATGAACCGCCGTATGCGGAACCGCATGTACGGTGGTGTGGGAGGGCGACCGGGGTAACCCGGTCGCCTACCCGATTGGTTGCCGGAACGCCGGAAATTACTTCATCGCGCCGGAACCCTTGCCCCAACCTTCATAGCGGATGCGGGCGAAGTCGATGTATTCCGCGATGAACTTGCGCTGCAAGGCATCCACGACTTCGTCGCTCGCGCCATCCGCGTGCAACTGCGCGAGTTCGGACCCGCTCAGGCCGGCGACGTAGTGCGTGCTGATCTGGGTGAAACCCAACGTGCCGATGATGTCGTGCAGGCGTGATGCGTCGATGCGCGCAGCGAGCTCCGGCCCCGGCGTGCCTTCCTTGGCCAGGCGTTCGATCTCGCCGATGGTCAGGCCGGGTGCATTGGCCGGGCCGGGAATTGCAGTTACCCAGTCCGGCAGTCCCTCCGGGTTCGCGAAGGTTGTGAAACGCGTGATGCCGCTCGCATCCGCCATGCCGTTGCCGCCGGTGGCGAGGGTGGACAGGTCCAATGGTTGCGGATAGCAGGGCTCGCATCCGCCCAGCGATTCCCCCAACACCCAATAACGGGTGAGCAGATCCACGTCGTTGACAAATGCCTGTTGCAGATGATCGAGCACCTTGGGTGGCACGCCCGCGTCGGCGAGCTTGCCGAAATCCGATCCGCGCAGCGCGTAGGAAGTCTTTGACGCTGCGATGCGGCCGATTGCCTGATCCGGGTTGCCCTTGCTCCACGCAACGACTTCCGAGATCGGCGTCGCCGGTCGTGGCGTCAGGATCGAGCAGGCACCGATCAGCAATGCACATGCGAGAAGGGAAAATCCGGTAAGGACGCTGGGAAATTGGCGGCTTGTGAACATGTTCGGCTCCAAAGTTGGCGAGTATGAACCCGGTGCGGTCCGATCTACCCTTAACGATCAACGCGGCACGACGATGACAGGGCGGCGATAGCAATAGAAGCAGTTGTTCCACCAGTATGATCCTTCATATTGCATGAGCGCATCCCAGCGGATGTTTTCAGCGTAGGCGTTCTGCATGTAGTCGAGCACGGCATCGGGCACACCCTGCTCGTGCAGCCTGACGATCTGCGACGCGGTCAGAGGATACACCGCGCGGGTTTCCTGCAATTCGCGAACGATCTCCTCGGCCGGTTCCCCGGCCTTTGCCATGTCCACGATCTGATCGATCGAAGGAGGCGGACGCCGATGCAGATCGGCACAACCGCCCAACAACGAGAGGCACAGGCCGACGGCCACGATGTAATGAAGAAAAAGGCGCATCTGATGCCTTAAGTGGCCGTTGATTCTTCTGAAGAAGACCGCCCTTGGTTTCGGCAGTTCAACGCAAACCGGGAATTTCGGTTGCCTGTTAGGCGGAAATATCGGGCACCAACTGCCGCTCCAGAGCGGAAATCTGATCCTTCAGCAGCAACTTGCGCTTCTTCAGGCGTTGCATCTGCAGCTCGTCGAGTTTCTGGCCGTGCGACAGGCGTTCGATTACATCGTCGAGATCGCGGTGCTCGATCTTCAGGACATCGAGCCTGCTGCGAACCAGGTCGATCTCCTCCTCGGTCAGTTCCATTGGGGCCTCCAGCCCGTCCGGTTGGTCATGAAT
>JAYVMZ010000160.1:0-6434 GCA_043758735.1 Betaproteobacteria bacterium | reverse complement strand
ACCGACTGACCTGCTCATAAACGAATTGACGCAACGGGATGCATTTATCGAGCGCGAATGCATGAAGCTTGTCTCTCGGAACGTCAACTTGACAGTGCCGCCGGAACAAGAACATTGAAGAAGGCTGAGCGCAACTACGCCTTGGACTACTGCTCGAAGGGCTCGCCCTTGAACTTCATCGTTTCTGAGAGCGTCAAGCGCACATAACAAAGTGAGGCGTTAGACTCAGCCGTTGCAGACCGTGGCAAACATGCTCACGAACGTCGGGTCGGTCGGATCCCGGTACAACGACGCTTTCTCGATCTCGCCGGTCCACACCGTGGCGCCGGTGCCGATTTCACCGGCAGTCATCGTCCATTGCTCGAAACCAAGGCTGCGGTCCTCGCAACGCACGGCGTACAGCATGATCTCGGACTTGTGCGGAAAAGCCGTGTCGCCAACCGTCTGGACCTGGTTGAAGCTGCGCAGCACTCGCGCCTTTTTCAGATTGCCCACTTCGTAAATGCTGGTGCGGTCGACGAACACCGTCTCATCGCCCTCATGACCCACGGTGGTCCATTCTTCGGCAAAGGCCGTCGTGGCCATCAGTAACAGCGCAGCTGCTACCCATTTTGCTGTTTTCATTTCGTTTCCTTTCAATTCGGTCGAATTGGCAACAGAAATTGTTGTATGGCAGCAAATGTAGGTCTTTCCAGGCAAAACAAGAAGCCCGCAACTCGCATATGATTCATGCCGTGGATGCATGAGTGAGGACGCAAATGGACCGATTCACGGCAATGGGATTGTTTGTGCGCATCGTCGAGACAGGCAGCTTTTCGGCGGTGGCGCGCGAGATGAACATGACGCAACCAACTGTCAGTAAACAACTGACGGCGCTGGAAAAGCAACTGAAAACCCGCCTGCTCAATCGCAGCACCCGGCAGTTGTCCCTGACGGAAGCGGGTTCGGCTTACTTCGAGAGTTCGAAACGCATCCTCGATACGGTGAATGAAGCGGAGGCCAACCTTGGCGTGCTGCAGACCCAGTTGACCGGTGTGCTGCGCATCAATTCCTCCATCGGCCTGGGCCAGATGTATCTGGGCCCGCTGGTGCTGAAATTCCAGGCCATGCACCCGGGCCTGATGATCGACCTGGCTTTCGCAGACCGCTTCGTGGACCTGGTGGAAGAGGGCGTCGATGTGGCCATTCGCATTGGCCGGCTCATGGATTCGAATCTTGCAGCGCGGCGCATCGGCACCTCCGAGCGCTGCATCATCGCGACACCGGCCTACCTGAAAAAAAACGGAACGCCGAAAACGCCACAAGACCTCGTGGACCACAACTGCATCCTCTACGCGTATCTGTCCACCGGCAACGAATGGATTTTCCACGGCAAGGACGGCGAAATCCGCATCCGGGTCTCGGGCACCTTGCGCGCGAACAACGGCGAGGCGATCAGGACAGCGGTCATGGCCGATCTCGGCATCGCGGCGAGTCCCGCCTGGTTGATCGAGGACGATCTGAGGTCGGGAAAAATACAGGAAATACTGCCCGACTTCGCGCCGCCCCCTGTGGAAATCAACGCCGTCTATCCGTCGGCGCGGCACGTGTCCGCCAAGGTCCGTGCCTTCACGGAATTCCTCAAGACCGAATTCGAGAAAATTCCGGCCGTGCGCGTTCGTTAGTTCCGCGGGGAATAGCCGGAGTCCGGTTCCGGCCTCAGTGCAAATCAGGCAGGCGCTGCTTCGTTCGCAGAAAAATCCAGTTCGACTCGCGCGCCGCTCGGATCAAAACAGAACAACTGCCACACGCCCGAGTCTGGCTGCTTGCGCAAATCGTACTTGATGCCGTTCGACTTGAGCTTGGCCACGACGCCAGTCAAATCGGAGGCGGAAAATGCCATGTGGTCGAGCACGCCGGCGGGTGGCTCCGGCAACGGCCGCCCAGCAACGACATGCAACACCGACTGAGTGCCGACGTACAGCCAGGTGCCGGGAAAACCCAGCGGCGGGCGATAGCCTTCTTTGAGGCCGAGGATGCCGACATAAAAATTGCGCGTAGCGTCGAGATCCTTCGTCAACACCGTGAAGTGGTTCATTGCATCGATGGCCATTTGAAACTCCGTGAAAACGAGCGAAGAGTAGTTTCAGTGAAGACTGACCTTTAGGTCACGTCGCAACTACTGTCGTGACTACGTGACTATCGTGGTTGCGTAACTAGTGTGCCGGATTTTACGACAGTCACGCAGTCGCGATAGTCACGGCCTCCCTCACGCAATTTTCTGCTTAGCTTCATCCGTAAGAATGTGCTGCCGCTTGTCGAGCCACCATCCGTACTGTACCGGCCAGTCTTCATACTCGCCTTGTGCGCCGAGCGCGACTTGCGCGTGCAGGGCCCAATTCGGGTTGTAAAGCGACTGGCGGCCGATGGCGATGAGATCCGCCTGGCCTTCCTTGAGTATCTGTTCCGCCTGCGGGCCGTCGAGGATCAATCCGACCGCCATGGTCTTGATGGCGGTTTCTTTCTTCAACCGTTCCGCGAATGGCACCTGAAACCCGGGGCTGCGCTTGATGCGGGCCGCGGTTGCGGAACCGAGCAAACCGCCGGAGGAACAGTCGATCACGTCCGCGCCGCGAGCGGCCAGCGCTTTTGCCAGCGTCACCGAGTCATCCAGCGTCCAGCCACCTTCGATGCCGTCTACCGATGAGATGCGCACGAACAGCGGCTTGCCTTGCGGCCACGCGGCACGCAGGATCTCAGCGAGCTCGAGCGTGTAACGCATGCGACCCTTCAAGTCGCCGCCATACTGATCGGTGCGCTTGTTGGATAGCGGCGAGAGAAACTCGTGGCCGAGATAGCCATGTGCCGAATGCATTTCTATGACTTCAAAGCCTGCGGCCAGAGAGCGTATCGCAGCATCGCGCCAGCTCGCCTGCACGCTGCGGATGTCGTCCAGGCTGAGTTCGTGCGGCACCAGCCAGCCGGTGTCCATCGGGATCGCACTTGGTGCGACGACCCTCCATGTGCCTTCCCCGCGAGCCCGATCGGTATCGTTGATCGGGCCATTGCCATGCCAAGGCCTTTGCATCGAGGCCTTGCGGCCGGCGTGGGCAAGTTGAATGGCCGGGACCGCGCCATTGGCCTTGATGAAATCGGTAATCCGTTTGAAGGGCGCGACATGCGCGTCGGACCAGATGCCCAGATCGCCGTAGGTGATGCGGCCTTCGGGTTCGACGGCGGCGGCCTCGGTAAAGATCAGGCCGGCACCGCCGGTCGCCATTTTGCCGAGATGGACGAAATGCCAATCATCGGGCATGCCGTCGCGCGCGGAGTACTGGCACATCGGCGATATGACGACACGGTTCTTAAGAGTGACGCCGCGCAGGGTGAGCGGCGAAAACAACAGGGGTCTGGATGCCATTGAATTCCTCTTGACGGGACGATTGCGAGACGACGACGCGGGGTTCCGGGAACATAAATCTAGGGATTGCGCGCAATCATGTCCAACGCTTGCGCGGCATAAGGCTTATGCGCTGGATGAATCAGGTGCGCGGACGGGTATGCACGTGATACTGGTGGGATCGCGGGCCATGGCTGTGATCGTGGCCGTGATCATCCATTTCCACGGGCACGATATTGACTTTGCCGTGGCGTACTTCGCGCACGGCCATGAGTTCATTCGCGAACTTGCTCACATCGCCGGTGGCGCCGCGAAGAATGACGGTCTCCAGGCAATTGTCGTGGTCCAGGTGGACGTGCATCGATGACAGCACGAGGTGATGGTGCTGGTGTTGCAGATCGGTGAGGCGCTCGGTCAGGTCGCGGGCGTGATGGCTGTAGACGTAGGAGAGCGAAGCGACGCAATAGGGCGCCTCCTGTTTTTCCAGGCGCGCCGATTCGAGCTCCGTCCTGAGCATGTCGCGCACCGCTTCCGACCGGTTCTGATACCCCTTCTGACCAATCAATTCATCGAACTGCTTGGCGAGATCTTCATTCAGCGAAATGGTGAAGCGATCCATCGGGGCGTCCTCTTATTTGTTATGGGTGAGATATTACCCAAAAACGTAGGAAACGAGACGAGTGAAGCTCAGGATTTCACCTAAGGGGTTTACAGGACAACAGTGGCAATCTATATTAAGAGAAATAATAAAGTGTTCTCACATTATAAAATATTATATATCATATAGATAAATAGTAATTCCTATAATAAATAGTAATCTTCCTACCCGGAGGGCGCGGTGGAACTATCAATTAAAAAAGTAACAAAGGGGAGGGTCCTTGCCCGCGCGGTGGGGGCCATTGGCGCGTCAGTAATGAGCCTGGCCATCTTTCCAGACACAGTAAATTCAGCCGAACCCGCGCTGACCGCCCCCGAAGTGGAAGTCATTGGCAACTACGACACCGGAATCGGCTCATCGGAAGCAGCCAGTGAAGGCTCGGTAACGTCAAGACGGGTGCAAACGCGACCGGTCACCCGTCCAGGCGAAGTGCTTGAGTTCATCCCGGGCGTGATTATCAGCCAGCACAGCGGCGAGGGAAAAGCCAACCAGTATTTCTTGCGTGGCTACAATCTTGACCATGGTACCGACCTAGCCATTTCCGTCGCCGGCGTACCCGTCAATCTGCGAACGCATGCTCATGGACAGGGATGGGCAGACCTGAACTTCCTGATTCCGGAACTGGTCCAGCGCGTCGATTTCCGCAAGGGGCCGTACTATGCCGAAGAGGGCGATTTCTCAAACGCGGGCGCGGCGCATATCGAATACGCCAATATTCTGCCCAAGGGAGTTGCGAGCGCCACAGTTGGAAGTTTCGGTTATGAGCGAGCCTTGTTCGCCAATTCATCGAGTCTCGGCGACGGACATCTGCTCTACGCCTTCGAAGGAGCAGGTTACGACGGACCCTGGGTCAATCCCGACAACTATCACAGATTCAACGGTGTCTTGCGCTACAGCCAGGGTGATCGCGAAAACGGATTCACGGTGACAGGATTCGGCTATGACAGCAAATGGAATTCGACCGACCAAGTGGCACAGCGGGCTATCGATCAAGGGCTGATCTCGCGCTTTGGAGCGACGGATCCCACGGATGGGGGCGAGACCTCGCGCTATAACCTATCGTTCCAGGGGCGGCGGACGGAGGGCGATATGCAGTACCTCATGGATGCCTACGCTTTTCACTATCGCTTGAACCTCTGGAGCAATTTCACTTACTTTCTGGATGACCCTGTAAACGGAGACCAGTTTCTGCAAGTTGATCGTCGCAACGTTATTGGGGTGAACCCGCGCATGATACTTTCCCATAAACTGGGTTCCGCCAATGCGGCGCTCCAATTCGGCATGCAGGCGCAACGCGACGACATCGGAAAAGTGGCGCTATATAGCACCAGGGCCCGTGAAATCCTGTCTACCACGCGGGATGACAGCGTGAAGGAAACCAGCGTCGGGCTTTACGCGGAGGAATTTGTGCAATGGAACGAGTGGTTCCGCTCGACTGTGGGTGCGCGCACCGATCTATACCAATTCAACGTCAACAGCAGCATCGCCGCCAATTCCGGAAACCATAACGACAACATCACATCGCCGAAACTGAGCCTCGTGTTCGGGCCGTGGGCCAAGACCGAATACTTCTTCAATGCCGGCTACGGATTCCACAGTAACGACGCGCGCGGTACTGCGATAACAGTCGATCCAAAGACGTTGAGTCCGGCTGAACAAGTTACTCCCCTGGTTCGTACCCGTGGAGCAGAAGTGGGGGTACGCACGGAAATAATCCCAAAGCTACAAAGTTCGGTAGCAGTCTGGGCCCTGAAGCAGGCGTCGGAACTTGTATTTTCCGGGGATGCGGGAACGACCGTGGCGGGTCGCCCGAGTTATCGCGAAGGCGTGGAATGGACCAACCACTATCGAGCCAAGGATTGGTTGTTATTCGACTTTGACTTGAGTCTGTCGCGCTCGCGCTTTACGGATTTCGATCCGGTGGGGGATCAGATTCCGGGCTCGATCGAGCGGGTCGCTTCATTCAGCGCAACCGTCGATCAAATCGCCGGGTGGTCTTTCAACTGGACGACGCGCTACTTCGGTCCGCGTCCGCTGATCGAGGACAACAGCGTTCGCTCGCAATCCACAATTCTCACCAATATTCGTGCTGGTTATCTTCTGGAGAAAAACTTGAAATTAAGCATGGACGTGCTGAATCTGTTCGACCGCGAGGCCAGTAACATTGATTATTTCTATACGTCGCGCCTTCCGGGAGAACCCCTCTCCGGTGTGGACGATATTCATCTTCATCCGACCGAGCCCCGCATGGTTCGGCTTACGCTTACCGGATATTTCTGACATGATCTTGCCCGCCCGTCCGCGCCGCGGATGGGCGATTTGCCGGGGAAATCCGGCTGGAGGTTGATCGCATGATCGAAAGTTCGGGCCGGCGACATCCGTCGCCCAGCGCCGCCC
>JAYVMZ010000159.1:0-3262 GCA_043758735.1 Betaproteobacteria bacterium | reverse complement strand
CGTGTCTTCGGAAAAGTTACGGCCCGCAACCAGCATGAAAACAGGTTAGCGAAAAATCCGCCCCGTGTCCAGCTAAAAATGTGGGACAGGATCAGGCCCTTGACGGGGATGCGGACTTCCCCGGCAGCCAGGCCCTTCGCATCGGTGGCAATCGTCTGTGCGGACACGGGCTCCACCGCAAGCGCGAATCCAGCCGCAAGTGACGTCGCCATGAAGTCGCGCCGCGTCCATGCCCAGCGGGGAGACAAGCTTGCCAGTTCGGGAATCAGTGCGGGATTGAGCTCGTTCATCGTTCGCCCTCGAAAATGTCGTCGCGAAATTTTTCTAACCGCGTGACCGGCACCGCGGTGCCACCATGCCTCGTTGCCCCAGTCCCATTTCCCGCCGTCACATTTGGCCGAATTTCTTCAGGACCGCCTCGAGACATTGCGTCTTCTCGTTGGCGCTGAAGCGCTCGCATTTTTTCAGTGCCGCCGAATACTCGACTGACGTTCCCGTGGTCCCCTCGTCGGGGCGGGCATTCGGGTCTGGCCGGGCCAACTGGCCTGCGCGCGTGCCGGCCGGCCGGTTCTGCGAAGCCTCGTCCTGTCGCGACGGATCGTTGCGTTGCTGGGGATTGTCCTGCCGGCTCGGGTCGTTACGCTGCTGGGGCCGATCCTTGCGCGTCTGATCATCGCGCGACTGATCCTGCGCCATTGCAGCGCCAGTCAACGCCAGCGCGACGACAAAGCCCACTCCCGCCGCCATTTCCATCGTTTCCTTTTTCATGTTGCGTACTCCTGTTCATGTTGGCGTTGCAATCCGGCGCCATGGATTATTTGGCTCGAAAGGCGCCGAGCCGCGATTGGGACATGGCCCCGATTCAGCTCGAGAAGCATGGTGAACCGCCTACAAGGAAGACTGCTGACACGACGCCAAGTTCCTGCCTATTTCACGGCGCATGACGTGCCGTTCATGTAGCCGCATTTTCCGGGGCGGCTTGCCCCGCGCCGATCTTGCGTGTGCGCTTTGCGGCAGGCGTGAAGGGAAAAACGGAAACGCCGGCAATAATGGTGCCCAGGGAGGAATATTTTTGCGGGGCAGGAAGCTCGTGGTCCATGTCAGGCACGGCGGTTTGGGATAGAGTAGGCCTTCCCATGCCGTACTATTCCCTCTGGGGGTTGTTTCGATGAAAACCGCAGCGTTGGCGCTGATTGGCACCCTGTTGTGGACTTTTCAACCCCTGGATTCGGCGGCCGCCTGGCTCCGCGGCGGCTTCACCGGCGAGGAAATGCTCAACCATTGCCGGGCGGAGGAAAAGGACCCGGTCAAGGACTTCGGTCGCGGCGTTTGCATCGGTTTCATAGACGGTTTCGCAGCCGGGCACTACGTCGGCGAGACTTATCATGCCTTCCATCATCGGGATGAAAAGATCGACGACATCTACGGCCACCTCTGCATCCCGGATACGATAAACCGCGGCCAGCTTGCACGCGCCTTCGTCCAGTTCCTGGAGAAAAATCCGGAAAAGCTCAAGCTTCCGGCCGGGCTGGTACTCGAGGATGCGCTGCGCGAGACCTTCCCCTGCGCCGGAAAATAGCGCGGAGCCACGCTGGTCCGGAATCGAATCGCCATGAGATGGCGCCGTTTTTTTCGGGAGTCGTTGCTTGCGTAGCGCGGCCGCGTTACCAATGATCGCCTTGAGCTGTTCTTGCGCATTTTCAGCCCCCGCAGTCCGTATTGCCCTGCTCGCCCCGCTGAATGGAAGTCTCGGGCAAATCCGGATCACTGACCTCGCGGTCCGCGAAGTACGTCCTGCATTCCGCCTACGGGGTCGCTACACTTGCGGCATTCAATAGGCCCTCAAGACCGATGGACCGCGCGCTCAAAATTCTGCTGAAAGAACGCGCTGCGCTCGCCGGCGGCCACCTCGAGATCGAATCGACCAGCGGCAGCGGAACGCGCGTGCGCGCCGTCTTCCCGCTGCGCTGGCGCGATCGCGTCGTTTAGCTACCGCGAAAGGCGTCTAATGCGTTTGCATTCCGCCTGACACACAAGTGCGGCTACTGAGCCGGAAAGTCCACGCGCTTGATGAACACGATCTTCCCGCCATCATTTTTCACGATGTTGTAGCCGTGAAGTCCGTCGCCGTTCTGGTCGAATTCGTAAGTCCCTTCCAATCCCTTGTAACCCTTGATCGCAAGGATAGCCAAGCGCACCGCTTCCGGCTCCGTGCTGCCGGCAGTGCGGATGGCAAGGGCCAGGACTTGCGTCGCATCGTACGACCAGCTCGCGAAGGTGTCGGGATTGACGCCGTATTTGTCGTGGTACTTTTTCATGAAAGACCGCGTCAGATCGTTCGCGCCCGTGGTGAAATCGGTGATGGCATACGTGCCATACAGCGATTCGCCAGCCAGGTTGAGTGACGTGACAGCGATGAGCGAGGGCGAGCCGACCCAGGGAATCGTCACGCCGAGCTGGCGCAACTGGCGCGCAAAGATGCCGACATCGGGCTCCAGGGTCATGTACGTCGCAAGAATATCCGCTTCGGATTTCTTGATCGACAGTACGACCGCGGCAAAATCCTGCGAATTGTTGGTATAGCCCTGGTCAAGCACGGGCGTGACGCCTTGCGCAGCCAGCGCCGCCGTCAGCGCCTTGGCGCCACCGGAACCGAACGCATCCGTCGAATGGATGATCGCCCACTTCTTCATCTTGAGCGTATTGACGCCGAAATCGGCAATGACACGCGAGGAATAGCTGTCGTTCGGGCGCGCGCGGAACAGCCAGCGATTATTGACGTGCGTGAGGCTCGTATCGGTACCACCGATCATCGTCGGAATGCCTGACTTGGCGATCGTCGGCGAAGCAGCCTGCACTTGCGTGCTGCGGATCGGGCCAACGATTCCGGCAATGTCGCCACGTCCGCCGAGTTTGGAGAACGCGAGCACCGTTCCCGGATTCGTACTCTGGTTGTCTTCGATCTGCAGTTCGATACGGCGTCCGAGCACGCCGCCTGCGTTGTTTATTTCTTCCTGCGCAAGCTTGATACCGTTGACGGTGAATTCGCCGGCCTGCGCCTGCACGCCGGTGATTTCGTTGACGACACCGATCTTGATGGGTTCAGCGGCCTGTGCTGCGGTGCCGAGCAGCAGTGCAACACAAAGCGCGGCCCTTATTCTGATCGTTGTTTTCATTTCTTAACCTCCCTTGCCTGACAGGTCACCGATCGTCGACCGGTTGCCGTTCATCCTAGCACGGTAGAAAACACGCAATTACGATG
>JAYVMZ010000158.1:0-2412 GCA_043758735.1 Betaproteobacteria bacterium | reverse complement strand
GGTCCGGCGCAAATGCCCCCGGTACGCCATTGCCGCAATCCACCGCGATGCGCATTTTCCGTTTCAGCTTGATGTCGCCGATGATGCGCTTCAGGTAAGCCTCGGCAACATCGGCCTGGCTGTAGCTGCCGTTGCCCGATGCCAGTTTGTTCGACTCGATGCGCTTGCGCAGTTCCTGGATGGCATCGCCCGAAAGGGTTTCTCCGGCGACGACCATCTTCAGTCCGTTGTAGTCCGGTGGATTGTGGCTGCCGGTCAGCATGACCCCTGAGCCGGTCTGCAAATGATGGGTCGCGAAATACAACATCGGCGTGGTCACTCGTCCGACGTCGATGACCTGCACGCCCGCCGCCTGCAGCCCTCGCGCGAGCGCCTGCGCAAGCGATGGACCGGACAACCGGCCATCGCGTGCGATGCAGACTTTTTCCTGGCCAAGTTCGCGCGCCTGCGAGCCGATCGCGCGCCCGATCGCTTCGGTGCCGTCGGACGTAAGCGTCTTGCCGACGATGCCGCGGATGTCGTAAGCCTTGAAGATTTCGGACGGAATGGATGCCATGGCGAATGTGTGAGTTTATTTGCGGTCGATTATCACATACGCAGACTTCCCGGTTCGCGACAGGTTCCCCGGAAGGCAAAAACTCTTTCACCGCAAAGACGCAAAGGACGCAAAGGAATGGCAATAGGAGATGTGGAAATTATTGACCTTTACGTAACCGTGCGACAAATGGCGCGGTTACGACAGTTTCCCTCACCCTGTACTCCCTCTCCCGGAGGGAGAGGGACAAGACCACCCTTCTCCCTCCGGGAGAAGGGGCGGGGATGAGGGAGGTGTTGTCACGACGTTAAGTAACGCTCAATAAAATCAGTCCGGCGTGCGACTGACAATCGAAAGCCCTTGTCCACGTGTTTCCCGCTTCCGGCTTTCCTTTGCGTCCTTTGCGACTTTGCGGTGAGAATGGCTTTAAAGTTTTTAGCGCGGTGTGGGGATTTTTTCGCGGAAAAAATCCAGCAGCCGTCCCGGCAGCCAGTCGAGGTTGCCGGGGAACGGTCCCGACGCGAACCCGGTGTGCCCGCCGCCGTCTGGATAGTCGAGGGTCACGCTGGCGGATACTTCGCTCGCCGCGGGAAGGTGGCGGCCGGGCAGGAAGGGATCGTTGCGCGCGTGCACGATCAGCGTGGGGACGGCAATCTTGCGCAGATCGGGTTTGCTGCTCGCGCGCGTCCAGTAGTCGTCGGTGTCGCGGAAACCGTGCAAAGGCGCCGTCACGACATTGTCGAAGTCGCGCAACGTACGCGCATTTCGCACGACGTCCGCGTCATACAGGGCTGGAAACCGTTCCAGCTTTTCCAGGCCTTTTCTCTTGAGGGTGCGTAGAAAATGATTGCCGTACAAGCGGTTCAGGCCGGAGCCGAGCAGGTCTCCGGCCGTCATCAGGTCGACCGGCGCGGAAACGGCCGCGGCGGCGTCGACGATTGCGCCTGCGGACGCTTGTTCGCGGCCGAGCCATTTGAGCAATGCGTTGCCTCCGAGGGAGACGCCTGCCGCAAACATCGGGGATGACGGATCGAGCGCGCGCAGGCGTCGCAGTATCCAGCCGATCTCGTCGGCGTCGCCGGAATGATAGGCGCGCGGCAAGCGATTGGGCTCTCCGCTGCAACCGCGAAAGTGGATCACTACGCCTCGCCAGCGGCGGCGCGCAACCTCGCCCATCAATGCGGTGGCATAGTGGCTCGCCGATCCGCCTTCGAGGCCGTGGAACAATGCCACGCGCGGAGTCCGGTCGACACCGCTATCCGTCCAGTCGAGATCGATGAAGTCGCCGTCAGGTGTTTCCCAGCGCTCGCGGCGATAGGGTTGCGGACGGCGTTTGAGCAGGAAGTACGGATAGATAGTCTGCAGATGCCCGCCAGGAAGCCACCACGGGGCGCGGTATGGCCGCATCAATGCAGGACGGATGGCGGTGCTTCCTGCGGTGCGGCTTCAGGCGCAAGTGGCGACGCGTGATGCACCAGCATGCGCCAGCCGCGGTCGGTGAGCACATAAATGTTCGTGGAAAGGACCGGATTGGTGGGTCGCGGATCGCCTGCAACCGTGACGTGTTCGTAGATACTATGGACCGACATCATACGCCCGGCAAACACGCGGTTACCCGCGAGCCGGAAGCGCAGCCGCGGGCCCTGGGAAAAGATCTGCCGCCAGGATTCGCGGACCTCGACCACGCCGCTATGGCGCCCGCCGCCTGGATGGACGCAGACAATGTCTTCCTCCTCGGCCCACACGGCCATCATTTCAACCAGGTCGGCGAGTTCGAAGGCGCGATAAAAAGCCTGCTCCGCATCCTGGGGAGTGGCGTAATTTCTGGTGATCACGTCGCGGGATGACCGTGGATTTCAGCGAGGCTGTGGATCTCA
>JAYVMZ010000157.1:0-18607 GCA_043758735.1 Betaproteobacteria bacterium | reverse complement strand
TGTGGCGCAACTTGCACGTGATTTAATTCACAAAGCGCGGCCATCTTGCGCCCCTCGGTGAAGCCGCCGAACATGGTGCAGTCGAATTGCAGGATCTGGATGGCTTGTTCTTCCAATAGCGCGCGGCAGCCGTAACTGGTGAGTTCGCTTTCCCCGGCAGACAGCGGGATACGGGTCTTCTGCGCGAGAAGTTTGAGTTCGCGGCGGTCGTCTGCCCAACGCACAGGCTCCTCCAGCCAGCGTGGCCGCAGGGGCGCCAACAGGCGCGCGCCCTCGATCGCAGTGGGCAGGTCCCATCCGCGGTTTACATCGACCATCAGGTCGTTATCTTCGCCGATAACCTCGCGGACGAGCTCCAGCCTTTTCATGTCTTCCTTCAGCGGCAGGCCGCCGGCCTTGGCCTTGAATCCGGTATGGCCCTGGGCCTTCAGCATCTGCATTTCATCGCGCAGTTCCGCGAGATCCTTGCCATCGCGGTAGTAGGCGCAGGTGACGTAACAGGGAACCTTGTCGCGATAGCCGCCGAACAATCGGTACAAAGGCAGGCGAGCGGCTTTTCCCACAATGTCCCAGCAGGCGATATCCATCGCGGAAGAGATCCGCACGAGTGCCTCGCGAGACCAGCCTTTCTCGTGCGCGAGGCGCTGCCATGTCAGCGAAAAGAGTTTCTGGTAGAGGCGCTCAGGGGCCAGCGCATCTTCGCCGATTATCTGCTCGGCAATCCCGCTGCCGAAGGCCTGGATGGCCACCTCGATCGGCGTATAGCTGGTGGCGAGGCCGATGCCTTCGAGGCCTTCGTCCGTATGCATCCGCACGAGGATTTCGTTTGCCCTGGGGACGATGAAGTTGCTGACCCAGTGCGGGCGGCCGGTATCGGGTGCGCGCAAAATATGGATTTCGAGTTTCGTTATTTTCATTTTCATTCCGCAAAAAAATCGAGCGGTGCATGCAATTACCTTCGCACCGGATTGTCACCCCAGTAGATGGGAATCTGGTCACTGCGGGCCCGGCCGATTTCGTCAAGGTACTTTGGCGCGGCCATTTCGTAGGCGAAATCATTGAGCTGCTTGAGTAAGCTTTTGACGCGGTCCGGGTAAGCTTCCGCCTGGTTTTGTGATACTTCTTTCCACTCTTTGTGGTGTGCCCGCCGCCGTTATTCAGGACCCTGGGGTACTCCAGTTGAATTCAGCGAACAGAATGCCGCCCCGCAGCCCGCGCTTGCGTCGACCGAGCCCGCAGGAGGGCAATCGCGATCAATAATCGCAAAGATTCCATGAGTGTCATGAAGGGTGGATGACGCCCTTGCCGGAAGTCTGATGATCGAACAGCTCATACGCTTCCCTGGCTTGGTCAAGTTTCCATTTGTGCGTGAACAGCTTGTCGATGTCGATCTCGCGATCGGCGATGTAGCGCGCGCAATCGGCCTGGCCGACGGTGGAGAAGGTCCATGACCCGATCAGCGTGACCTGGCGGCGCAGCAGGTCGCTGCTGACGTCGAGCGTGACGCTGTCGCCTTCGCCGACGAAACAGGCTTTGCCCCAGGTGCGCACGCAGCGCACGGCTTGTGCGCGCGCTAGCGGCGATGAAGACGCATCCAGAGAAGCGTGGGCGCCGCGGCCATGCGTGACGCCCTTGATGGCCTGCACGACGTTTTCCGTTTTCAGGGGGTTGATCAGAATGTCCGCGCCGAATTCCTTGGCGCGCGCGAGGCGCTCTTCGCTGGTGTCGAGCGCGATGACTTGGGCGCCCATGTGCGAGGCAAGCAAGGTGGCCGACAGTCCGACCGGACCCTGGCCGAAAACCGCGATGGTGTGATTGCCTTGCAAGTCGAGCCGGTGCAGTGCGCCCCAGGCTGTACCGGTGCCGCAGGAAATCGCCGCGCCGGCGTCGAAGGAGAGTTCATCGGGCAGCGGCACTAGCGTGCGCGCCGGGCATTTCATGTAGCGCGCATGCGCCCCGTGTCCCGTCGCGCCATAGACTTCCTTGACGCCTTCCACGCAAAGCTGCATCCAGCCGGTCGAGCAATGCTCGCACGCGCCGCAGCCGCGATAATGGTGTTGCATCACGCGCATGCCGACCTTAGCCTGGTTTTCGGCAACGCCGGGACCTACCGCGACCACGACGCCGCAGGGCTCATGGCCGGCAATGATCGGGCCGCTGAGCTTGCCCAGGCCAAGCGACGCGGCGCCGCCGACCGCGCGGTAAAACTTGAGGTCGCTGCCGCACATGCCGGACGCCTTGATCTCGAGCACGACTTCGCCAGGGCCCGGCGTTGGATCCGGGAACTCCATGAACTCGACCTTGCTGCCACCGGGAAATACGACTGCCTTCATGTTCTGCTCCTCCTGTTTGGATTACTGTTTGCGCCGAATGTCCATTTGAAGAACCTAAAGCGTACATCCTTTTGCTTTCAGGGTTTCGTCCAACCAGCGGCGGTCTGCCTTGCCCTGCGTGATGCTGTCCAGCAGTCCCCGCTCCTTTGCGAGCAACGCATTGACCGCCGCGAGCACGGCATCGGCTTGCGCGGGCGGGACGAAGACCAGACCGTCTGCATCGCCCACCACGATGTCGCCAGGATGCACCACCGTCCCGCCGATCGATATCGCCACGTTGATTTCGCCGGGGCCTTCGCGTGTGGGGCCGCGCGGAGAAATGCCGCGGGCGTAGACCGGCAGGTCGCGCAGGGCGAGTTCCTCCGTGTCGCGCACCGCGCCGTCGATGACGAAACCGGCCACGCTTCGCGTCACGGCGTAGCTGGTCATGATGTCGCCAATGAGGGCGGCATCCAGCGCGCCGCCGCCATCGACGACGATAATGTCGCCGGGCTGTGCCATGTCGATGGCTTTGTGGATCAGCAGATTGTCGCCCGGCGCCGTTCGCACTGTCAGCGCGGGCCCGCAAAGCTTTCCACCGCGATGCATCGGTCGCAATGTACCGCCCGCAGCGTTGTGTGTCCTGCCCATGCTGTCGCAAAGATTCGAGACGGCGTGTTTGGCGAGTGCCGCAATCGTTTCCTTGGGCGCACGGGAGGGGGAGGGGAATACGCGAAATCCGAGAGTCATGATGACGGTGTAGTGAGTGAGTATTCCGTGGATTGTATAACGGCAATCACTTTCTCGATCACGGATAACCTTTGCGTCTTTGCGGTCAAGACGTTGCCTGAGGTATGAAGGTGGGAGGAGAGTTAGAGAGAGCCGAGGAAGGCGAGGAGGGCCGCGCGGTCTTCGCGCGGGAAATTCCGGAACGCTACACGCGACACTTCGGCTTCGCCGCCATGCCACATGATCGCTTCGGTGAAACTGCGGGCCCGGCCATCGTGCAGAAAGGCGTTGGCGCCGTTTACCGTCTCCGACAGGCCGATGCCCCACAGCGGCGGGGTGCGCCACTCGCTGGCGCCGGCCAGGAAGTCGGGACGGCCATCCGCCAGGCCGTCGCCCATGTCGTGCAGCAACATGTCGGTGTAGGGGTGGATCGTCTGGCCGGCAAGCTGCGGCAGACTCGCGGTTTCGCCAGTTCGCAATTCGGACAGATGACACACGGCGCAATGCGCTTGCGCGAACAACGTTTCACCGCGCTTCACTTGCGGATCCTGCGTCTGCCGGCGCACAGGCACCGTCAGCGAACGCACATACAGTTCAGTCGCATCGAGCCGAAGTTTCGTGATTTCGGGCTTGCCGGCCACCATCTGCTCCTTGCAGATCTTTTGTACCGGTGGGCAATTCTGGTCGGGATAGACCGGGGAATTCAGACCGATGTCGTTCAGGAAGGCGATCGCGACCTGTTCGCGAATGCTGCCGTGATTTGCCTTGAGGCCGAAACGGCCGAGCACCATCTTGTATTGGCTCTCGTCCCATACCCGGTTAGGCTTGCCTTTGATGCCCTGGATGGATTCGCGCGCAGCCAATGCGACGATCGTGTCTTCGGGGACTGCTTCGAGTAGTCCGATGCCGACCAGCGGCGGCGCCAGTCGCGGCGCGATCATCGCGTCGTCGCCCAGCGGCGCATAGGCGAGGTCCGTTATCGTTATGACAGGTGAACGTAGTGCGACCGGCTCGCCGTCGGCCAGAGTGGAAAATTTCTCGTGCCACGCGACCTTGAATTGCCCTTCCGCCGGCACGACCCCTTTCACGCCGAAAATCTGCAATTGATCGCCGTAATCGGGATGCGGTAAGGGCCCGCCGTGCGGTCCGTCACCTTTGAGGCTGATGCGGATGACCATGTTCGGAGCCGGTTCATAGGGCACCGTGATGTGGTGGTCGCGCACGGCGCCGTCCACGCCCGCAATGACGGCGTGCGGCGTCGCGGGTGCGACACCCCGGCCGTTATTGAGGTGGCAGGTCGTGCAGGACTGTGCATTCGAAGTCGGCCCGCGGCCGAACTCCGCGTTCTCGAACCAGAAGAACGTCCAGCGGTTATTGAACATCTTGTAGCCGAGCGCAAACAGTTCAACCTGCTTCGCATCGAGCGTGGGGGTCGCATGCAAATAGGCGCTGCTGCCCGCATCATCGTTGCTGAAACTTCCGCCGGACAATGCCAGTGCTGGTACTTCTGCAGCGGTTTGCAGAAATGCCGGCGCCGGCATCAGCAACAAGGATACTGTCAACAACTGCGGCGGGAATCGGCACATCGCTGTCTATTTTCAGGGTTCATCGGCCTTAGCCCTCATCAAAACACTCACCGCAGAGGCGCAGAGAACGCAGAGGAAAAACGGAAGCAAATCTATATTGTTGCTGAAATCGGCGCGATACAGGTGTCGAGGAAATTTTGCCATTTGCACTGACTCTAACTTACACTTGGTTTCAATCCACTTCCGATTTTGTTTTTCCTCTGCGTTCTCTGCGCCTCTGCGGTGAAAGTTACCGCCTTAGAGTGGCGGTAGTTCTACCCCGATCTGTTCGAGAATACCTCGCGGCGCGCCGCCGACGAAAGGCTCCGGGAAGATGATCGTCAGTTTGTCGTTGGCGATGCGGTAATAAAAATAGTGTTCTGGAATGCGCACTTTTCTCCCGGTCGGCGCGATCGGCTCCATGCCCGGCATCGCCCAGGTACCGGTGTGCGTGCCGCCCTGATCCCATTTGATCGCGTAGTTGCCCTGGCCACGGTCCTCGACTTCCCGGTACTTGTAGTTCCAGTCCGGAAATCCGGTGTAGAGCGCGGTCAGCATTTTTAACGCCGGCTCCTTGTCGAGGATGCGCGTCGCTGAAATAAACTTCAGTTCCGGCGCCATCGTGCTGGCTATCTTCGCTATGTCGTGCGTCCTCAGTCCGTCAACATAAGTCAGCAGCACCTCCGGAATCGTTTTCTTCACTCCCTTGTCCTCCTGATTTTTATTCGTAAGTAGCCCTTCACCGCAATGCAATCGCGACCTTAACGACTATCTCGTATTTTCTTCCTTTGCGTTCCCTTTGCGTCTTTGCGGTGAGAGGTCAATGAGCCTTAAGTCAGTACCAAACGGCAACGCCGAACAGGCCGGCGTGGAATTTCAGCAGCAGTGCATAGGCGACCAGTCCGACGACGACGGCGCCGATATCCCTCCAGATAGGCCGTCGTGTCTGCGCGGGCCGCGCGCCGTGGCGGTTTTGCGACCACATTGCGTAGACGGAATAAAGGCCGAAGCCGCCGAACAGCAGCAGGCCGGCGAATTCCAGAGTTCGATCGATGGCGCCTTGCTCATGCCGGCGACGATCAATCCGAAGCCGGCCACGGAGACCAGCGAATAGAGGCCTTTGTAGGCTCCTTCCCCTAGCCGGGCGATGACGCGCTCGCGCGCGGGACGCAAGCTGGAGAAGACATGTATGCCGAGAAACAACACCAGACCTGCAATCAGCCACCCCATGACGTATCCTCCGTTTTCGTCAGCGCCGCTTGCGGGCCTGCTTGATCGCGTCGTACAAAAGTATACCGACGCCGAGTACGAGCAGCGCGAGTCCGCTCCACGCGACCCACATTTTTGGTTTCTCCACGCCGGTATCGACCTGCAGGCTCACGCCCGAGACCGCCAGCGGCGGCGCACCGACTTCCTCCAGCACCAGCACATACCCGCCGGGGTAGAAAATCTGCAGCGGATCGAGTGCTACGTCGACTTTGCCGCGTCCCTTAACCTTGATGCTGCGCTCGGCGATGCCGGTATCGCCTTGCAGCAGGCGCACCTGGTATTCGTTCGTCGCCTCGCTGGCATCGGCCTGTGTCACATTGAAACTGAAGCGCAGCCGGTAGGCGTTTGATTCGGGCGTGAGTTCCAGCGGTACCGGTTTGTAGGCCATGCCGCCGCGCAATCTCAGGATAGAGCCGTCCGGCATCGTCCAGCGATCGCCGCGTTCGGTGAGCGCATAGGTTTGCCCCGGCCGGCCGCTGACGTGTTCGCAGAACGCGAAGTAACCCGGGCCGATCAGCAGGCCGAGCACGAGCGATAGAAGCGCCTGAGGTTTCACTCGATTCCAGTTCGGGTGGCTGCGACCCCCAGCGGTTTGCCGCCGTGGCGGCAATCGACGAAGGCGACGATGTCCGGATCCATGTCACGCGTGGGCACCGGGTCTTTCGCGAAGTAGCCGTAACGGTCTTCGCCGCGCACCAGGGTGGCCGAATTCATGTCGCCGCGCTGTTTCACGTAAGGCGCGACATAGCGGATCGCATAACCCATGCGCCGACCATTCGACCGGTTGGGCGGCGAGCCATGCAGGATCTTGATGTGGTGCAGCGACATGTCGCCCTGGGCCAGGGTGATGTCGACGGCTTGCGCTTCGTCGACGTCATCGGCCAGCTCTTCGTGCGTGAACAGCATGTTCGCGCTTTCAGCAGGGGACTTGCGGTGCGACAGCGGCGGCATGGTCTGGCTGCCGGGGATGACGCGCATTGCGCCGTTCTCGATGGTGCTGGGATAGAGCGCGATCCAGGCCGATACCACATCGTCCGGCTCCAGTCCCCAATAATAGGAATCCTGGTGCCAGGCGACGAAGCCCGGGTCGTTGCCTTCCTTGACGAACAGGCTCGATCCCCAGCACAGGATGTCCGGCCCCAGCACCGACTCGACGGCGTCCAAAACTTTCTGATGAAATATAAGATCGTAGAGCCGGGTGAGTTTGAGGTGCCCCTTGTTGCGGATCACGTGGCCGGCGGCCAGTCCGCTGCGGTGCTCGAACCCCTCGATTTCCGTGCGCACTTCTGTGGCCTCGGTCGGCGTGAGTGCGGGAACCGGAAATACGTAGCCGTTGCTGCGATAGCGCGCGATCTGCGTCGCGTCAAATGAATTGCCCAAGTTGCCTCCGCCCGCTGATGGTCTATATAGAGAGTATTGTCGCATGCAGGCCGGCAGCGGGTTCCGGCCAGGTTGGGCCGTGCCGTGGTGCGCGGGTGCGGGCTACAAGCGACGCAGACGACTAGTGAGGAGTAAATGACTGCATCGCAAACCTGGACGCTTGGCATCCTGTTCTCCCGCACCGGGATGATGCAGATCCCGTCTTACCCAGCACGTCCACGGCGCGATGCTGGCCATCGACGAGATCAATGCGGCCGGAGGCGTGCTCGGCAAACCCCTTGGAAGCAATCCACTACGATACGCGGTCGGATATCGCCCTGTACCGGCAATACGCCGACCGGCTTTTGACCGAGGATGCCGTCGGCGTCATCGTCGGCTGCTGTACGTCGCTGAGCCGCAAGGCGGTGCTGCCTTCCATCGAACGGCGCAACGGTTTGCTCTGGTATCCGGACCTGTACGAGGGTTTCGAATATTCGCCGAACGTCATCTACGTCGACGCGGCCACCAACCAGAACAGCCTGCCGCTCGCGCGTTACCTGTTTCGCCGCGGCGCCCGGCGCTTCCTGCTGATCGGCTCGGATTATATTTATCCGCGTGAAGCCAACCGCGTCATGCGCGACCTGATCGAGCGTCATGGCGGCGAAGTGCTCGATGAAATCTATCTGCCGATGCGCTTTCCGCGAGCGCTTTGGGGCTGCCGCTCCGGTCAGCCAGTACGCCGCCTCCGCCTACTCCGCAGTGCGCCTGTTTGCGCTGGCGCTCGAGCGCGCCGGCGAGATGGACACGCAGCGCATGATGGCCTGCGCGCGCGGCCTGGAAATGGAAGCGCCGCATGGCCGCGTGGTGATCGACGCGGCAACAACCACACCTGGATGACGCCGCGCGTGGGCGTATGGAACGGCGTGGATGAATTCGACCTGGTGTGGGAATCCGACCAGGTGGTGCAACCGGATCCGTGGCTGGTTTCCTACGGCGGTGTCGAGAATATTCCCGACACCGTCCAGGCCGCGGGCTGAACAGACTGCAAGGAGAGCCACGATGTCACTCGATCCGATACGCGAACTGCGCGGCACGCGCGTGCTGGTCCTGCATCCGGCCGACGAGGAAATGGATGAGCGGCTGCGCCATCTGCGCCGCATCGGTTGCCATGCGGGATTGGTGTGGCCGTTGCCTCCCGCGCTGCCTGCCGATGTCGATGTCGTCTTTTTTGCCGTCGGCCCCACCGGCTCCACGATCGTGCCGGCCGCCGCCGCGGAGCCCGGGCCGTCGCTCATCGCGATCGTCGATTTCGAGAATCCGACGGCGTTGCGCAGCCTGCTCGACACCAATGCCCATAGCGTCGTAGCCAAGCCGATCCGCGCATCCGGTACTGTCCTGAAGTTGCCGGCTCGCAAATCGCCTTGACAGGGCTGCACGCGACGTGAAAAACTGCAGTCGTTGAGTTGCGCACGCGGCAGGGCTGCCGCGTTACATCAGAGGCTATGAAGCCTCCGTTCTGACGCCGGTGCGGCAGAACGGAGGCTTGTTTATTTTCTGCGCAGGGTTTCGTACTGGTGCATGCGTCGATGCAAATGCACGCATTCAGTGCGCGGCAGTAAAGATCGCTGTGCGCAAAGCGCCGATTCAACTGTCCTTTCGATTGCAACAGCGCGGCATGGCACTTGCGTTGGCACAGCGCTCGCGGCGGCGAAAGGTCATGGCCTATTGACAATGACGGCGCGGACCCGCGCTATGCGCAAGGGCCAGCGTCACTTGAACCGATGTCTTTTACAGTGGAGGTAATCATGTCCCGAAACAGCATTCGATTGTCCGTCGGCGCAGCACTGATGGGCTTGGCTCTCTCGAGCGGCAGCGTCCTGGCCGAGGACGTCATCAAGATCGGCATTCCGGTGGGCTTAAGCGGCGCCAACAGCGTGGTCGCACCGTCCGTCGTGCAGGCAGCCGAACTCGCGGCCGAGGAAATCAACGCCAAGGGCGGCATCATGGGCAAGAAAATCGTGCTCGAAGTAGCCGACGACGGCAGCGGTGCCGCCGGCGCGCAAAAGGCGTTCGATTCACTGATCTTCCAGAAAAAAGTCAACGTGCTGATCTCCATGGAGACCAGCGCGGCGCGTAATGCCGGCCTGCCGATCGTCACCCGCGGCAAGACGCCGTTCATCTACACGTCGTTTTACGAAGGCCGTTCGTGCAACAAGTATCTCTTCGTCAATGCATGGGTGCCCGACCAGCAGGTCGCGCCGATCGTCGACTACTTCAACAAGAGCTACAAGGCCAAGACCTACTTCCTGATCGGCAGCGACTATGCATTCGGGCGCGGCATGCTCGAGTTCACCAAGGGCTACATTGAGAAAACCGGCGGTAAAGTCCTCGGCGAGGAATATCTGCCGATGGATGGCTCCGACTGGACGTCGATCATCAGCAAGCTGAAGGCGGCCAAGCCGGATGCGCTGGTCACGTCGACTGCCGGCGGCGCGCCCAACGTCACGTTGACCAAGCAGCTGCGCGCGGCGGGCGTGAACATTCCCTACGGCAACCTTGCCGTGGACGAGGGCACGGCGAAGAGCATGGGCCCCGATGCGGAAGGCATTTTCATTTCCGGCTCGTACTTCACGACCATCGATTCGCCGAAGAACAAGGCGTTCCTGGCGGCGATGCAGAAGAAATTCGGCGCCAACCTGAAGACGCCGAACGACTTGTCCGTGCCGGAATATGAAGGCGTCTACGCCTACAAGATGGCGGTAGAGAAGGCCGGCTCGACCGATGCCGACAAAGTCATCGCGGCGCTGTCCGAAGTGGCCTTCGAAGGCCCGCGCGGCGTGATCAAGATGAACAAGCAGCGCCATGCCCCGCTGACCATGTATCTCGGCCAGGTGCAGAAGGACGGCAGCGTGAAGACGTTGTCGACATTCAAGGATGTCGATCCGGGTGCGCAGTGTCCGAACCTTAAGTAGGGTCTGGGGATGAAGCAGGGACTTAGGGGCCCGGGGAAATCAACGAAGGCGTGATACTCCGCCCCTGGCCCCCTGCTTTCCATGTCTGATAACTAGCCACTAACCACCGCCACTCGCTACTCGCAGATGGCAACGCTTCTCGACATCCTCACCACCGCCGCGATCCTCTACAGTGTGGCAGCCGGGCTGTTGATCGTGTTCGGCGTGATGAAGATCATCAATTTCGCCCACGGCGGTTTTCTGACCGTCGGCGGCTATTCGGCGCTGCTGATCACCAAGTTGGCATTGAACCCGTGGTGGTCGGTGCCGTGTGCTTTTGCCATCGGCTTTGTCTGCGGCATGATCATCGAACGCCTGGTGATGAAGCCGCTCTATTCGCGACCGCTCGACGCGATCCTCGCCACCTGGGGGCTGGGGATCATCATCGGACAGTTGATTACGCTGGGTGTCGGACGGGAAGTGCAGTTCGTGCAGAGCCCGGTCACCGGAACCGTCGACTTGCTCGGCGGCTCCTATTCGGAATACCGGTTGTTGCTGGTCCTGGTCGCGATCGTCATTGCGATCGGGATTGCCTTGCTGCTCAACGGCACGCGACTCGGACTGGTCACGCGCGCTGTCATCATGAATGAGAACCTCGCCCGCGGCCTTGGCATCAACAGCGGGCTGGTGCGGTTCATCACCTTTTCGCTTGGCGCCGGACTGGCCAGCCTCGCCGGCGCCTTGATCACGCCGCTGTCGAGTGTCGATCCGAACATGGGTGTGCCCTGGCTGATCAATGCGTTCATGCTGGTCATGGTCTCGGGCGTGTCGTTAGTGAGCCTGGCCGTGGCCTGCCTGGTGCTCGGCGGTGCTCAAGTACTCGTAAGCTCCTGGGGCAATCCCATCCTTGGCGGGTTGACCATCGTCGTGCTCGCCGCTGTGGTGTTGCGGCTGCGGCCGCAAGGATTCAGCCGTGGCTGACGCGCAGGCTGCTGCCCCGGTTCCCGGCGCTGCCGCCGGCGTGCTTGGCCGGACCAGGTTGCGCTCGCTCCTCATCGTCTGCGGCATTGCGCTGCTGGTCATCGCCGTTGGTCCGTATGTATTGCCAACTTACATGGTCAATGGCCTGATCCGCGCTTTCCTGTATGCGGCGGTGGCCCTGACGGTCGATATCCTCTGGGGCTATACCGGCATCCTGACCTTCGGGCAGTCCGCATTTTTCGGCATCGGGGCTTACGCTGCCGGCTTGATTTTTACGCACGCCGGATTCGGCGTTGGCTATGCGGCGCTGGCCTTGGTCGCCGGCATCGGCGTTGCCGTCATCGTCGCGGCCGTCGTGGGCTGGCTGGCCTTCTATCATGGTGCTTCGCCGCTCTACGGTTCGGTCATCACACTGGTGTTGCCGATCGTCGTCAGCCAGATCCTCTACTCCGGTGGCAACTTCACCGGATCGAGCAGCGGCTTGTCCGGATTCGAAAGCTTCGATGTATCCATCGAAGCCTGGTTCTGGATCGCGGGCTGTTTCCTCGTCGCGCTCACCGCTTTAGCCTGGCTGTTCGTGCGCAGCGATGCGGGCCGCATCCTGGTCGCGATCCGCGAGAACGAGCAGCGCTGCGAATATGTCGGCATCAACGTGTCGCGCGTGAAAATCCTGCTGCTGGTGGTCTGCGCGGCGATTGCCGCGATCGCCGGCTACCTGTTTGCCGGGGTGCAAATGGTGGTCGCGCCGGAATACACCGGCTTCGTGTTCGGCACCGAGTTGCTGATCTGGGTGGCGCTCGGTGGGCGCGGCACCTTGATTGGTCCGGTGATTGGCACGCTGGTCCTCGATGTCAGCACCTCCTACCTGAGCGGAAACCTGCCGTTCGTCTGGAAGCTGGTCATCGGATTCGCTTTCGTCGTCGTCATCGTCGCGTTGCCGCAGGGCTTGATGCCGCTGATCAAGGGAGCGGTAAGGCGCCTGTTCGGCCGCAAAAAAACGGAAACGGCAGCTTTTGTGCCCCGGCTCGATGCGGCGGTCGAACAACCCTATGCCGGATTGGAAGGGGCGGGCGGATGCGCGCTGGCGGTGCGCGAAGTGCGCAAGCAGTTCGGCAGCCTGAAGGTGCTGGAAGGCATCGACTTCGAGGCGCGGCGCAGCGAACTGTTGAGCCTGGTCGGGCCGAACGGGGCTGGCAAGACGACGCTCATGCGCTGTATCGCCGACGGCAACGAGCGTTCCGGCGGAACCGTTCTGCTCAACGACCACGACATCCTCAAGCTGCCGCCGTACGCCTGTGTTGCTTTCGGCGTGGGTCGCAAATTCCAGACCGCCAACGTATTCGAGACGCTGACGGTCGCCGAAGCGCTGCGCATCGCACGCACCCGCCTTGCCCCGCCGTCGCTATGGAAGCGAGAAGAAGGGCTGGCATTGCCGCATGCATCAATGCAAGTCATTCGCGCCACCGGTCTCGACAAACAACTCGGCACCCAAGCGCGCTATCTTTCGCATGGCATGAAGCAGGCCCTGGAACTGGCAATGGTGCTCGCTCTCGAGCCCAGCGTGTTGCTGCTCGATGAGCCGACGGCCGGCCTGACCAAGCCGGAGCGCACTTTGATCGGCGGCATTCTCACCGACCTCGCGCGCGATCACCAGCTCTGCATCCTGCTGGTCGAGCACGACCTCGATTTCGTGCGGGAGATCAGCTCGCGCGTGATCGTGCTGCACCAGGGCAGGATCCTGCTGGACGGCACAGTGGCGCAAGTCGTGGAATCAGAGCTGGTGCGCACCATCTATGCCGGCGGCCACGCAGCAACGGGAGCGGCCGCGTGAGCGAAGCGGCGCTGGAAGTTAAGGGTATACGCAGCGGCTACGGCGAAGCACCGGTGCTTCGCGACGTGAGTTTGGATGTCCGGCCCGGGGAAATCTTTGCGTTGCTCGGCAAGAACGGCATGGGCAAGAGCACCTTGCTCAAAAGCGTAATGGGCTTCCTGCCGCTGCACGCGGGCAGCGTCGGCCTGTTCGGCGCCGACATCACCGGCCTGCCACCGCACAAGGTGGCGCGCCGGGAAGTCGCCTACACGCCGCAGGAGCAGGCCTTGTTCCAGGACCTGACCGTTGAGGACAATCTGCGCCTCGGCATGCGCGACGACACCGCTTTCGACGCCGGCGTGAAACGCATCGGCCAGTTCTTCCCGGTGTTGCCGACTCGGCTCAAGCAGCGTGCCGGCACGCTCTCCGGCGGCGAACAGAAAATGCTGCTGGTGGCGCGTGCCCTGATGTCGCGCCCCAAGCTCATGCTGATCGACGAGATCAGCGAAGGCCTGCAACCGTCCGTGATCGAACGTCTCGCCGGCGTGCTGCGCGCCGAGCGTGACGAATCGAAGGTGTCGATCCTGATCATCGAACAGAACGTGAAATTCGCCTTGTCCGTCGCCAACCGCTACGCCGTGCTCAAGTTGGGCGAGATCGTCGATCGCGGCGACATCGGCGGCGCGGATGTCGAGCGGCGCATCACCGATCAGCTTAGTGTTTAGGTATTGCCCCCAATTACCAATTACCAATCACCGCCTTCATGACTTACTCCATCGTCGCCCACTGTCCCCGCACCGGCATGCTCGGCGTCGCCGTTGCCACGGCTGTTCCGGCCGTGGGTGCCCTGTGCCCTTATGCCAAGACAGGCATCGGCGCGGTGTCGACGCAATCCTGGGTCAATCCCTACCTCGCCATCGACGCGCTGCACCTGATGGAGGAGGGTCAGTCGGGGCCGGAGGCGTTGAAGATGGTAATGGCCGCTGACGAGGGGCGGGAGATGCGTCAGATCGGTGTCATCGACGCGCAGGGCCGCAGCGCGGCGTGGTCGGGAAAGAACTGCACGGACTGGTTCGGCCAGATCGTCGAGCCGCATTTCGCGGTGCAGGGAAACATGCTGGTGTCGGCGCCGACCATCGAGGAAATGGCGAAAGTGTTTCGCGCCAGCGAGGGCCTCGATCTCGCCGAGCGGTTGATGTTGGCAATGGAGGCGGGCGAAGCCGCGGGCGGAGACAAGCGCGGGCGCCAGTCGGCTTCCCTGAAGGTGCATCACATCGAAGACTATGCCTTGTTCGACCTGCGGGTGGACGAGCATGCGTATCCGGTCGGAGAACTGCGTCGCGTCTTGACCATTGCGAAGCTGCAACTGCTGCCTTTCGTGAAAGGCATGCCCACGCGCAGCAGTGCCGGTGCGGCGGCGCCGGAAGCGGTGGTCCGGCTGCTCGGCGTCCCGCCGCCGCAGCGTCCCGGTGGCGGTGGCAGCGCGCCCTGAAGGAGACAGTCATGAGCGACCCCTGCAAAGATTTATTCGGCCTCGACCTGCCGCCCGAGCGCCTGCAGGAAGTGCTCGCGGCCTATGCCGACATCCTCGGCGAGATCGACAAGCTGCGCGCACTTGACCTGAGCGATGTGCATCCTGCCATCGTCTTCGAGCCGACCGCGCCCTACCGGAAAACGCCGTGAACGGCGAACTCTGGAAGCAGCCGCTGGAGAAACTCGCGCCGGCAATCCGCGCCGGCAAGGTTTCGCCCGTCGCACTGACCGAAGCCTGCCTGGATCGCATCAAGAAAGTTGACGGCAAGCTCGATAGCTTCATCCACGTATCGAAGCATGCGCTGGAATCTGCCCGCGCAGCCGAGCGTGAGATCAAGGCCGGAAAATACCGCGGGCCGCTGCATGGCATTCCGATCGGGATAAAGGACAACTACCTGACCAGCGTCATGCCGACCACCGCCGGCAGCACGGCGCCCGGTCTGTCGTTTCCGCTGCGCGATTCAGCGGCAGCATCGCGTTTGCGCTCCGCGGGCGCAGTGCTGATCGGGAAGACGCGCACGCATGAATTCGCCTGGGGCAACGTCACGCCGCCGGTCTGCAATCCGTGGGACCTGACGCGCGTGCCTTCCGGTTCGAGTGGTGGTTCGGGGGCCGCGGTCGCCGCCGGCCTTTGCGTTGCCGCGCTGGGTTCCGACACCGGCGGGTCGATCCGCATGCCCGCCGCTGCCTGCGGCACAGTCGGCCTGAAGGCGACGTTCGGGCGCGTCAGCCGCGACGGCATCGTGCCGCACAGCTGGTCGCTCGATCACGCCGGACCGCTTACGCGCACCGTCGCGGACACGGCCCTCATGATGCAGGTGCTGGCTGGCTACGATGCCGCCGATCCCGCGTGCCAGGCGCAACCGGTACCCGACTACGCAAAGGCGCTGGGCAAACCGGTCAAAGGCCTGACGATCGGCGTGTGCCGCAATCACTTCTTCGAGAGCCTGCAGGAAGATGTGGCGAGCGCGGTGGAGGAGGCGATCGCCGACTTCGCTGCAGCCGGCGCGCAGATCGTCGAACTCAACATACCGCTGCTCGAATACGGCCTCGGCGCCATCTTCGCAATCGAGCTGTCGAGTTCGACGGCCTATCACGACGCTTCGCTGCTCGCCGGCCGCGTGCCGCATTATCAGCCCGACGTGCGCATGCTGGTCGAGATGGGGCGTCTGGTCACCGGGCCGGACTACCTGAAAGCCGAACAGTATCGCAGCGCGCTGATGGAAGAGTATCGCAAGGTGTTCGAATCGGTGGACGTGGTGATCGGACCGACCACCCCGATCACGGCATGGAAACGCGGCGAATGGACGGTGCAAGTCGCCGGCAAACCGGAGAGCGTGCTGGCGGCGTCATGGCGGTTTACGTATCCCTATAATCTCACCGGCTTATCTGCCATCTCCGTGCCCTGCGGGTTCGACCGAGACGGCCTGCCTATCGGACTGCAGATCGCAGGTAAGCCATTCGACGAAACGACCGTGCTGCGCGCGGCGCACGCATACGAGCGCGGCCACGACTGGAAAGACCGCTGGCCGCAGCTCTAACCCGGAGAGACAACGCATGAAACAGGAAAGTCGCATGAAAGTCGCCTGCCTGCAGATGGAACCGCGGATCGGACAGGTGCAGGCGAACGTTGCGCGCAGCCTGGAGTTGATAGCGCAGGCGGCGAGGGCGGGGGCGCGCCTGGCAGTGCTGCCGGAACTGTGCAATACCGGATATGTTTTCGAGACGCGCGAGGAAGCCCTCGATTTGTCGGAAGTAGTCCCGGACGGGCCGACCTGCGAAGCCTGGATGGTGGCGGCCCACAAGCATGCGATGTACATCGTTGCCGGTATCACCGAGCGAGAGGGCGACAAACTTTATAACTCCGCGGTGCTGATCGGTCCGGACGGTTACATCGGCACCTACCGCAAGAATCACCTGTGGGGTGCCGAAAACATTTTCTTCGAACCCGGCAATCTTGGCGTGCCGGTGTTCGACATCGGCACCGGCCGCGTGGCCTGTGCGATCTGCTACGACATCTGGTTTCCGGAGATCTTCCGCCTCGCCGCGCTGCAGGGCGCCGATTTGCTGTGCGTGCCCACCAACTGGGTGCCGATGCCGGCACAGCCGAAGGAATTCCCGGTCATGGCGAACATCCTGGCAATGGGCGGGGCCCACTCGAATTCGATGTTCGTCGCCGCCGCCGATCGCGTCGGCGTCGAGCGCGGGCAACCATTTCTCGGCAACAGCCTGATCGTCAGTCACACCGGCTGGCCGATGGCGGGTCCGGCCAGCGCCGATCGCGAGGAAATGCTGATTGCCGATCTCGACCTCGCCGATGCCCGGCGCAAGCGCAACCTGAACGAGTTCAACCAGCTGCTGCGCGACCGCCGCACCGACACCTACGGTGAAATGCTGGGCGCCGACGCCAAACCCGGCTGGTACTGAGCGCAAGCGCCGATCACCTCCCGCTTTTTCGCCCCGGACGCCGTTCGCGCGGCCCTATCCACGGATGCCCGTGTCGCTTACCATCTGCCCAGTTGCCGGAGGCGGTTCAAGGGATTATGGGCAAAATTCAGGGCGGGAAGCACGCGCTGTGGTGCGCGTTGATCGTGGGCATGGCGGCAGCGGGACCGGGGTACGCGAACGATCCGCTGTTCGACGTGGTGATCAAGCACGGCCGGGTCATGGATCCGGAGTCGGGACTCGACGGCGTGCGCAACATCGGCATTGTGCAAGGCGTGATCGGCCTGATCACCGATCGTCCGCTGAATGGAAAACGCACCATCGATGCGACCGGCCTGGTGGTCGCACCCGGATTCATCGACCTGCACTGGCACGGCACCAAACCGGAAAGCCACCTCTACCAGGCGATGGACGGCGTCACCGCGTCGCTCGAACTCGAAATCGGCGTCGCCGACATCGACCGCTGGTACGCGGAGCACGAAGGCCGCGAACCCATCCATTACGGCGCCGCCATCGGCCATGTGCCGGTGCGCATGCAGGTCAAGCACGACGACGGTGAATTCCTGCCCAAGGGGCCGGGCGCCAAGGGGGAATTGACCGGGCACGACCTGGCGGACATCAAACAGCACATCGAGCATGGCCTGCAGCGCGGCGCCGTGGCGGTCGGCATGGGCATCGTCTACACGCCCGCGGCCACCGAGTGGGAGTTGCTGGAGGTGTACCGGATCGCGGCGAAATACCACGCCTTCACGCATGTCCACGCGCGCGGCGCATCCAGCGCCGCCGGCGAGGGCGCTGACCGCGAGAAGGGGCTGCTGGAGGTCATCGCGCTGTCGGCGGTGTCCGGCACGCCGGTGCATATCGCGCACATCCAGAGCAGCGGCCAGCAATCCACGCCGCGCATGCTCGACATTATTGCCGAGGCACAGTCGCACGGCGTGGAGATCACCACCGAATGCTATCCGTACACGGCCGGCGCGACCCGCATCGAATCCTTCCTGTTTGACAACTGGTACGACAAGCCCGAGTCCGAGTATCAGAAGCTGCAATGGTCGGCGACCGGCGAGCGCCTGACCGCGCAGACTTTCCGCAAGTACCGCGAGCAGGGCGGCCTGGTGCTGATCCACGCCAACACCGAGGAAATCGTCACCGCCGCGGTCGCCAGTCCGCTGACCATGATCGCCAGCGACGGCTTCGACGTCGCCGAGGGACAGGGGCATCCGCGCTCGGCCGGCACGTTCTCGCGCGTGCTCGGTCGCTATGTGCGCGAGATGAAGGTCATCACTCTAATGGACGGCCTGCGCAAGATGACGCTGATGCCGGCGCAACGCCTGGAAGCGCGCGTGCCGGCAATGCGCAACAAGGGGCGTATCCGTGTCGGCGCGGACGCCGACCTCACCCTGTTCGATCCCGAGCGCATCATCGATAGGGCCACGTTCGAGCGGCCGGCGCAATTTTCCTCCGGTGTGAAGTACGTGCTGGTCGGCGGCGTGGCGGTGGTCGAAGACGGCGTGCCACGCCGCGACTTGCACCCCGGCCGTCCGATTCGCGCGGCCATCACCAACTGAACCGAATTCCGAACTGCAAGGCTTGACGATGGAAATGACGATCCTGGCAATTTTCGTGGTGGTGTACCTGGGCATGATCCTGGGC
>JAYVMZ010000156.1:0-2784 GCA_043758735.1 Betaproteobacteria bacterium | reverse complement strand
GCGGGGCTGGTCGGCGGAGGCTCATACTGGCTCACCGCCAGCGTGACGATCATGATGAGTTTTTTCGTGCTGCGTGTGTTCACGTTAATGCACGACTGCGGCCACGGCAGTTTGTTCCGCTCGGCTCGGTTTAACAACGCGTTCGGTTTTCTCTTCGGTGTTGTGACGGGGATGCCGCAGTATGTGTGGTCACGGCATCATGCATATCACCATTCGACAAACGGCGATTGGGAGAAATACCGTGGCCCCTTGAACATCCTGTCGGTCGATGAATACGCAGCGCTCACGGGCAAGCAGAAGCGCATGTACCGGTGCGCGCGCAGTATCTGGCTCGCCCCCTTCGGCGGCTTCGTCTATCTGATTTTCAACCCGCGTTTTACGTGGCTTAAGGGTAGCATCAGCCTGGTGCGCCATCTCATTAAAAACAAAATCGCGCAACCCGGAATATCGATCAAGGCGAGCGCCGCGCAATTTGAATCGCAATATTGGGAATCGACGACAGAGTATTGGCACATGTCCTGGAATAACGTCGTGTTGCTGACTGCATGGGTAGCGATGTCTTGGTCCATCGGCGCTGCACTGTTTTTTACCGTGTACATCCTTAGCGTGTCGTTGGCTGGCGCCGCCGGCATCGTGCTCTTTACCGTGGAGCATAATTTCGAGCACTCCTATGCGAGCGATACGGCCGGTTGGGATTACGATACCGCCGCGATCCATGGCACCAGCTTCCTCATTTTGCCGCGCTGGTTAAACTGGTTTATCGCGAACAACGGTTATCACCATGTCCATCATTTGTCGGCCAGAATTCCCAACTACGGCTTGGTGAAGTGCCACGACGAAAATAAAGAGATTTTTTCTGATGTCACTCGCGTTAAGTTGTCACAAATTCACCGCGCCGTTAAGTACATTCTATGGGATAGACACGCGGGTCGACTCATTTCAGTCGCGGAGTATCGGCGACAATCCGAACGAGGCAGCAATGTTTGAGCGAGTCTCGTCTGATTTCTCGGCCGAAACCGTTTCGGACCGGACCAGTGTGAAATAAAGCGCTTAACCCTTCTTGATCCGTGCACATGCCGGAGCAAGGGCAATTACGCCGCCATTTATCGCCAGCCGGCTCTGGAACAGTTCAACGTCCGCTATTGAGCGCAAATCGCTAAGGCTGCTTCTGGCCGAAAGCCGATACTCGCTCAGCACATCCAGATTGGATTGCCGCCGAACAGCGGCTTGGACCGCGCCGCAAGCAACGTGCGCCCGAAGCCCGACGTTAGACGTCTCTCACTCCCATTCACTCACGCCAGGTCCTCTATCCCCGCGCAGTGCCGGCGCCGGTCAAGGCGATCCCTTTTTGAAGTCTTCACGCCGCTTCAACGCGCCTGCGCCCCCGTCACGCGCCAGATCACGTCGCCAACATCGTCCGCCACCAGCAAGGAGCCGTCGGGACCGATCGCGACGCCGACCGGGCGTCCGTAAGACACCCGTTCGTCCGGCGCGAGGAATCCCGTCAAAATGTCGCGCGGCGGTCCGCTCGGGCGCCCATCCACGAATGGCACGAAGACGACCCGGTATCCGCTGAGTGTGCTGCGGTTCCAGGAGCCGTGCTGCCCGATCGCCATGCCCTCGGGGAATCCTGGCAGCGTTTCGGCAGGCAGCCAGCAGAGGCCCAGCGATGCGGTGTGTCCGCCCAGCGCGTAATCCGGCACGATGGCCTTGGCGACTGCGGCCGGGTCCTGCGGTACCCGGCCGTCCACCGTCTGCCCCCAGTAACAATAAGGCCAACCGTAGAAGCCGCCGTCGCGCACTGAGGTCAGGTAGTCCGGTGGCGTTTCGTCACCCAGGCCGTCGCGCTCGTTGACTACCGTCCACAATCGTCCGGATCGCGGCTCCCATGCAAGGCCCACTGGGTTGCGCAGACCTGAGGCGAAGACGCGGCTGCTGCCGGTGGCCAGATCCAGTTCATAAATGCAGGCCCGGCCCGCCTCGATGTCGAGGCCACGCTCTCCGATATTACTTAACGAGCCGACGCCGATGAAAAGTTTTCGCCCATCGGCGCTTGGCAACAGGCTTCGCGTCCAATGCCCGCCAGGTTTGAATGCGGTCAACTTGCGCCCCGGCGCAGTGATGCGGGTTGCGCCCGACGTGTAAGGGAAGGCGACCACGCCGTCGGTGTTGCCGACATAGAACGTATCGCCCAGCAACGCCATGCCGAATGGTTGACTCAATCCCTCGAGGAACGCCTCCCGTGTTTCGGCGACGCCGTCGCCGTTCGCGTCTCGCAACAACGTAATCCGATTCGGGCTGACGCCTACGGCGGCGGCGCGCCGCATCGTGCTGACCATGGCGTAGTCGAAGACCGACTTGATGGGTCCCGGCAGGAACAAGGCCTCGGCGACGGTGACATCGCCATTGGGCAGCACATTGATCCAGCGGGGATGCTTGAGGCCGGTGGCAAACGCATTGACCTTGAGACCGCGCGCTGCAACCGGCGTCTGTCCCGCTTCCCAGCCCCTGGCCGTCGGCATCTTGAGCGTGGGCATGCTGCCTTGCGGCCTTGCTGTCGGGATCGTCGGCGTGGCGCCCACTGCCTGCTGGTGCACGCCGCCCTGCAAGCGCCGCCACATTATCGTCGCGTGTCCCACTAGCGCGACCATTCGCGCGAAAACGCCGGACAGACTCATTGCGCTGTTCCCGTCGATCGCGCGGACATCAAGGAGCCACCGCCATTGGCCGGTCGCCACGCCTTGGCAGCATTGTTCCCGCGCGCGCTTTGCGCCCGGTTTGCAG
>JAYVMZ010000155.1:0-6022 GCA_043758735.1 Betaproteobacteria bacterium | reverse complement strand
TGCTGCTTTGAGTTGGAGAGCTGGCGTCGATCGCGGCACCATTCCAGCATAGCGTAGTCCGCATGGATTGTCCAGTTATTTTCTGGACACTACACTAGCGAATGCCGCTGTTGAGGCCCGCCTGGGCCATTTCCGCCGCACGCAACAGGGCGCGCGCCTTGTTCTGCGTTTCTGTCCATTCGCTCTCCGGCACCGAATCGGCAACGATACCCGCACCGGCTTGAACGTACAGCACGCCGTCCTTCACCACTGCGGTACGGATTGCGATGGCCAGATCCATGTCGCCGTTGAAGCCGAGATAGCCGACGGCGCCGGAATAAATGCCGCGCTTGCTCGGTTCGAGTTCGTCGATGATTTCCATGGCGCGAACTTTGGGCGCGCCGCTTACCGTCCCCGCCGGGAAAGTCGCTTTCAGCACCGCCATCGCGTCGAGGCCCTTCTTCAGGTTCGCCTCGACGTTGGAAACGATATGCATCACATGCGAATAGCGCTCGATGGTCATGCTCTCGGTGACCCTCACGCTGCCGGTTTCGGCCACGCGTCCGATGTCGTTGCGGCCGAGGTCCATGAGCATCACATGCTCGGCCCGCTCCTTCGGGTCGGCCAGCAGTTCCTGTTCAAGGGCCAGGTCCTGCTCCCGCGTGGCGCCGCGCGGACGCGTCCCGGCGATCGGCCGCACGGTAACCCTGCCGCCTTCCAGCCTGACCAGGATTTCCGGCGAGGCGCCCACGACATGGAAGTCGCCCATGTCGAAATAAAACATGTAAGGCGACGGATTGAGCGCGCGCAATGCGCGATACAGCGACAGCGGCGAAGTGCGGAAAGGCAGGCTCATGCGTTGCGACAATACGACCTGCATGATGTCGCCATCGAATATGTAGCGCTTGGCGCGCTCGACCGCTGCGATGAAATCCTCGCGGCTGAATTCCGAACTCGGCTGCGCCGGCGTCACGGGCGCCTCCGGCGGCACGACCACCGGCTGGCGCAGCATCCACAGCAATTCCTGCAGGCGTTGGTGCGCGCGCGCATAGGCATCGGCGACGCCCGGATCGGCATAGACCACCAGGAACAGCTTGCCGGAGAGGTTGTCGAGCACGACGACTTGTTCCGACAGCAGCAGCAGGATATCCGGCGTCTCCAGCGTGTCGGGTTTGTTCGCGCCGGCGAGCTTTTTCTCGACATAGCGGACGGTGTCGTAACCGAAACAGCCGACCAGCCCGCCGAGAAAACGCGGCAGATTCGGCAACGAGGCCGCTTTGACGCGCGCGTGGCAGGCTGCAATGAATGCCAGCGGATCTTTGTGTTCCGCCTTGCTGATCAAATCGCCGCGGCGATATTCGCTGCAGGTATTGCCACGCACTTCGAAGCGCGTCTCGGCGGGCAGGCCGATGAAAGAATAGCGGCCGAAACGCTCGCCGCCCTGCACCGACTCGAGGAGGTAGGAGTATGGCTTGTTGGCCAGTTTGAGATAGACGGGAAGCGGGGTATCGAGGTCCGCAAAGGTTTCCAGCACCAGCGGAATGCGGTTGTAGCCCTGCGTGGCGAGTTGCGTGAATTCCTGCTCAGTCATGATGAACTCCTGAAACTTTGAAAACGGGACAACGGAAACGACGTCGCGTCAGGCGCGGCGCCAGGACGCAGATTGGCGCCACCAGCGCCAACCGGCCCGAATTTCCATTCCCAGGTTTTCAAGTTTCGACGAGTTCATGAACGCGCAAGTATGATCAGATCCAGCAAGTCGGGAAGCGTGGGTACTATAGCATCGCAATCAAGCTCTTGCACCGCCAGCGTGCCGCGGTAGCCATAGGGCACGCAGAACACGGGGCAACCGGCCGCCCGGGCTGCCGCGGTATCGACCGGCGAATCCCCGACCATCAACAGTTGTCCCGGTCCAATGCCGAATGCGCTCGCAACATGCAAAAGCGGCAACGGGTCGGGCTTCTTGCGGGGCAGGCTGTCGCCGCTCAACACCAGGTCCAGATTGCCCGTCAGCGCCAGCCCTTCCAGCAACGGATCCGTGAAGCGGGTGGGCTTGTTGGTCACGCAGGCAAGCTTGAACCCACGGCCGCGCAGGATTTCCAGGGTAGATACGGCGCCGGCAAACGGGTGCGAGGCGCGCGTTAACACCGTCGCGTAGTGGCTGCGAAAGCTCGCCGCGGCCTTTTCGAACGACACCGCATCGGGCTCGCCATCGGGGTTTCCGGTCAGCAGCCGCTTGACCAGGCGGTCGACACCGTCGCCGATGTAGGCCCGAACCGTTGACTCTGGTACGGCAGGCCGGCCAATTTGCGCAAGCATGCGCATTGCGGCTTCGTGCAAGTCCGGCAACGTCTCGACCAGCGTGCCGTCCAGGTCGAAGGCTATCGCCTTAATCTCGATCGGAAAGTTCAAACCACACGCTCACCGCAAAGGACGCCAAGGACGCGAAGGAAAACCACAAAAAGGGGGAAATAAGTTTGGGGACACAGCGGGCCTGCGAGACAATATTAACCACCAATCGCAGGTTTTCCCGCGGGAATGTTCTTCTGCTTTTGTTTTTCCTTCGCGTCCTTTGCGGTGAAAAGGTTTTCCTGCATGCTTAGGATCTTGTCTTCGACAATTCGGCACGCATGGCGGCAACGGTGGCCTTGTAGTCCTTGGTGCCGAAGATCGCCGATCCGGCGACGAAAGTGTCCGCGCCAGCGCGCGCGATCTCGGCGATGTTGTCGACCTTGACCCCGCCATCGACTTCGAGCCAGACCTCGCGGCCAGATTTCTGGATGCGTTCGCGCACCGCACGCAATTTGCCGAGTGCCGCCGGGATGAATTTCTGTCCGCCGAAGCCGGGATTGACGGACATGATCAGGACCAGGTCGAGTTTATCCAGCGTGTAATCCAGCCAGGACAAGGGCGTGGCCGGATTGAACACCATGCCGGCCTTGCAACCGCATTCCTTGATCAGCCCGATCGTGCGGTCGACGTGGTCGGATGCCTCAGGATGGAAGCTGATGATGTTGGCGCCGGCCTTGGCGAAATCCGGAATGATGCGATCGACCGGTTTGACCATCAGATGCACGTCGATCACCGCCTCGGTCAGCGGCCGGATCGCCTCGCATACCATCGGACCGATGGTGAGATTCGGCACGTAGTGGTTGTCCATCACGTCGAAATGCACCATGTCCGCGCCTGCGGCGATGACGGACTGCACCTCCTCCCCTAGTCTGGCGAAGTCGGCGGAAAGGATGCTCGGAGCAATGCGATACATGGTCGGGTTGCCGTCGGTAAGGACCGCGGCATTGTACCGTTTTCGGCCTTGCCGCCTGCCGGGTATTCAGGTCAAATGCGGCGGTGGCCGAACGAAAGAAATACGACATCACGGTGACGGTAAAGACGACCCATATTCCCGGGCAGTCCGACGAAGCCAACAATCGCTACGTTTTCGCGTACACCGTCACGATCGTCAATTCGGGCAGCGTTGCCGCCCGGCTGGTCTCGCGCCACTGGATCGTAACCGATGCCGAGAACCGGGCCCAGGAAATACGCGGACTCGGCGTGGTTGGCGAACAACCGCTGCTCAAGCCGCAGCAAAGCTACGAATACACCAGCGCCACCGCGATACCGACGCCCGTGGGCACCATGCGCGGCAGCTACCAGATGATGGCTGAAGACGGGACGGCTTTCGATGCGCCGATACCGGAGTTCACGCTGACCGCGCCGCGCGTGTTGCACTGACACTGCCGTCCCGCCAACCGTAGCGCCGTTTGATCCCCCGTCTTACTTTTTTTTGTCGTGGTCCTGATCGCGCTTGCGCGGCAGCGTCCACCAGATGATGAGTCCGAACAGGACCAAGGATAGCACCGCCTCGAGTGCAAGCCAGATCATCGCGGCAAGCCCAAATCGATGGGTATCGCTTTGTTATACTCGTCGCGCTGAAACTTCATGCACAGTCACCGAATGCTGACAGGAAAATGGCTGGTGCTCGCGTTTTGCGCGGCAGTCGCCAGCGGTTGCGCGAGTGTAACCAATCCCAACACCGCGCCACCAGCGCAGACTTTCCCCGTACCCGCCCCGTCGCCGTCCACGCCGCCGCCCGAGACGCCGCCCGAGCCGCCACCCGCCTCTGTGCCCGAGCCGGCGATCGTCGCTTCACCGGAACCGTTGCTGTCGCGCAACTATGAACTGCAGGACTGGTCGGCATTGCCGGAATGGAACAACGACAATCTGGCCGAGGCCCTGCCTGCCTTCTTGCTTTCCTGCGATGTCCTGAAGAGCGTGACCGACTGGATTTCGGCTTGCACCGCGGCGGCTCAAATCCGCAAAGGCGATGCCATGGCCGCGCGGCAGTTCTTCGAATCCGCTTTCGCGCCCTGGCTGGTGCACAACGCGGACGGCGGGACTGAAGGCCTGGTGACCGGTTATTACGAACCGCTTCTGCACGGCAGCCGCATTTTCGGTCGCGGTTACCGTTTTCCAATCTACAGCGTACCCCCCGACCTCCTGGTGATCGATTTGGCCGGGAGCAACCCCGACCTCAAGGGAATCCGCCTGCGGGGGCGCATGCAGGACAGGAAAATCGTTCCGTATTACACCCGTGCGGAAATCGAACGCGGCCTGGCACCGGTGCGCGGGCGGGAAATCCTCTGGGTCGACGATCCGGTCGAACTGTTTTTCCTGCACGTGCAAGGCTCGGGACGCGTCAGGCTGCCGGGGGGCGAGACCGTCCGTGTCGGCTTCGCCGACCATAACGGCCATCCCTACAAATCAATTGGCAAGCTCCTGGTCGAACGCGGCGAACTCAGCGTGGACAGGGCTTCGATGCAGGGAATCAAACTGTGGGCCGCGAAGAACCCGACCAGACTGGCGTCGTTACTGCAACAAAATCCGGCCTACGTGTTCTTCCGCGAGCTGCCGGCTTCGCCGCTCGGTCCGATTGGCGCGCAGGGCGTGGCGCTGACGCCCGGGCGCAGCATCGCAGTCGATGCCATGACGACGCCGCTCGGCGCGCCGGTATTCCTGTCCACGACCGTGCCCTTGTCGACGCGGCCGCTGAACCGCCTCGTCATTGCCCAGGACACCGGCACGGCCATCAAGGGTGCGGTGCGTGCGGATTTTTTCTGGGGATTCGGCGATGAGGCGGGACAGTCGGCCGGACGCATGCGCCAAAGCGGCAGGATGTGGATCCTGTATCCGCGCGGATTACCGCCAAAACCGCCTTGATCATTGCGCGGCGTCCGCCACAGCAGGATCGAACTCGAGTTTGACCAATATCCGGCTGCGCACTGCACGCCCGTCTTTCTGGGCCGGATAAAAGGCGGAACTCGCCACCGCCTGCTGCGCGGCCTGCTCGAAAACGCCGCCGGGCGCGGCATCCGCCACCGACGTGCCCAGGGACGCGCCCAGCTTCGTCGATCAACACCAGCAGCGTCACCGAACCGGCCACTTGCGCTTCACGTGCCGCCTGCGGATACACGGGCCTGATCGGATTCAACGCGTGCGGATAGATATCGAGATCCCTGGCCGGGTAGTGAACCGGATCCGGGATATTCGGGATCGCAGTGGCGTCGCTTGCAGCAACCACATGTTCAGGTTCTGCCGCGATCGCCGCCGCCTTCGGCGCCGCCAGAGGCTCCGCAACCTCAAGCAATACCGGCGTCAACACGGCGCGCGGGACAGGCTCCGGCACGCGGCTACGTTCGGGTGCGTTTGTTTGACGCGGGGTCGCGGAGGGCGGCAACGGGGCCAGTCGCGCGTTGATGACCGGTGCCCACGCGGCGGGTCCGGATAGCGCCGGCAGCGAAAACCCGTAGATCAGGTATAAATGAAGCGCAGCAGAAAGGGCGACAGCCGCCGGAATGCGGCTGTCAATCGCCCGCGAAAGACCAGTTGAAGATTGCCGGACTCTGCGCACCCACCGCTCCCGACCCGGTTATGCCGATGCCCCAATTCTAGGAGCCTGTCGGACTCAGCGATATTTCGGTCGCCACAGGGCGTTAGATTGCTTTCAAAATTTTCCAGGAAGCCTTTACCGCCTTTAAATGCGTGC
>JAYVMZ010000154.1:0-6419 GCA_043758735.1 Betaproteobacteria bacterium | reverse complement strand
GGGAGCCGGATGGTGTAACGCTCCAAGTCCGGTTCTGCGAGGGCGGCGCGACGTACTGCATCACTGGGGATTCGCGCCGCTACTCTCCCCTTTTGCCTGTCAAGTCCAAGCGTGAACGGATCGAATTGATTTGCGTCTTCAGTTGCTGAAGTAAAGAAATGAATTCCCATATCCGCCCGGCGTTGCGCCGGGCGTTGTTATTTCAGCGGCTTTCAAACGCTGCCGATCAGCGCCAGCGCCGCCGCAGCCGTGACAATGCGTATGCCCTGATAGCTCTTGAGATCGAGCAGATGGGCGTCGCCCGACACGATAGCGTCGGCCCTGGCCGAGAGCGCGCAGGCGATCACATGATCATCATCGGGGTCGGCGGTAACCGCGCCCTTGATGGTGGCGGCCGGCGTTAAATTCGCGATCGCCATAAATCGGCCCACGCAGCGATCCACCGAGTCATCCTTGGCGCTAAGGCGATTGGCGAACTTCGGATAAGCCAGTACTTCGTGCAACTCTGTGACGAGCACTGCGCTGGTATAAAGATCAACGGTGCCACTGATTGCCGCATCCAGCAGCCTGCGTGGTGCTGCGTTCCATAACAGTCCTGAAATGACGATATTGGTATCGAGCACCAGGCGCATCAAGTCGCGCCGCGCTGGCGCCGCTCGGCGCGGTATGCACGCACCTCGGCCACGATCTCCTGCTCGATCTCGTCGGTCAGTTCCTCCTGCGGCATGCGCGCCCACATCGCGCGCAGTTCCTCACCCGCCTGACGGCGCTGCTCCTGCGTGGCGAGGAACTCCACAAAGTCGGCGACTTGCCCCAAGCGCTCAGCCGGCAATATTTTTAACTTGGCGAGCAACGCTTCGGCGGTGATCGGTGCGTTCACGGACTGACCTCCTTCTAGCGGCTCGTCTGGGCGAGCACGGTGCTGGCTGTATTTTCTCACAGGCCGCGTATTTGGCCTGTACCTTATCCGTCAATCAGTACGAATTATCCACTCGTTTGGCAGGTCTCACAACGACAGGGCAACGATATTCCATGTCTTGGGACTTGTCCGGGTCCGAAGTGCCAGCTATGCAAAATGCCCGCAGATTGCCATATTGTCGCAGTACAGTTGCGCATCAGTTTCGCTCCCTGCCATGGCTGCAAAAGCAAGGGGGCCTCAAAACCGGAGGATGAATGAAGTCACGTTTGTACGCTGGGATCGCGCTTTTCGTTGCGGGATATGCGGCGGCGGCGCAAGTCGAAATGTTTTCTCCACAGGGCGAAGTCAAAGGTGTGCGCCAGGCGGCAGTGCGCTTTTCCGAACCCATGGTCGCCTTCGGCGATCCGCGCCTGCCCGAGCCGTTCGAAATCAACTGTCCCGCCGCAGGTACCGGGCGCTGGGCCGACCAGAAGAACTGGGTCTACGACTTTACGCGCGATTTGCCGGCCGGCCTGCGTTGCAGCTTCCGGCTCAAGGTCGATGTGGTGTCGCTCGATGGCAACAAACTCGACGGCAACCAGGCGTTCGAATTCAGCACCGGGGGTCCCGCAGTCGTGCAGATGATGCCCTACGAGGGCAACGCCATCGACGAAGAACAGATTTTCCTGCTCGGACTGGATGCACCGGCGACGGATCAGTCGATCGCTGAAAATGCGTTTTGCGATATCACCGGCACGACAGAGCGCGTCCCGGTGCGCGTCATCGACGGCGACGAGCGCAAGACCCTGCTGGCTGCGCGCCGCGATTTCGTTGACCGCTTTTTGTACGTGCTGTTCAAGGACGGTCGCGAAATCGTGATCGACGGCCGGCCGTTCGGCAAGGGCACGCGCTTCGAACAATTCCTGGCCGCCGATGGCGGAAGCAAATTTCCGATCGCGGTGTTGCAATGCAAGCGCCGCCTGCCCAACAAGGCCAGGGTCAGCCTGGTATGGGGCAAGGGCATCGTCTCTCAAAGCGGCGTCCCGACCAGCCAGGATCAGATTCTCGCCTACGAGGTGCGCGACACGTTTCAGGCGCGCTTTACCTGCGACCGCGTGAACAAGGACGCGCAATGCCTGCCGATTCTGCCGATGCGGCTGGCGTTCACCGCCCCGGTGCCCCGCGCCGTCGCGGAAAAAATAGTCATGAAGGCACAGGGTAAAACGATTCCCGCCGGATTGCCGGATGCGAAGAACGCGCCGGAGTTCGTCAACGAAGTATTCTTCACCGGGCCGTTCCCCGAGCGCGCGCAATTCGCGATCGACGTGCCGCCTGATTTGGTGGACGACGCCGGCCGCAAGCTCGTCAACCAGAAACGCTTCCCGCTGCTGGTGCGCACCGACGAGTATCCGCCGCTCGCGAAATTTCCCGCGCGCTTCGGCATCATCGAGGCGAAAGGCGACGGCATGATGCCGGTGACCCTGCGCAATCTGGAAGCATTGGTCGAAGGCCGCGTGGCAAGGACCGGAACGAAGGACGAGACCGGCGCGAACCTGACGGAAAAGGCCGATACGGCGATCAATTGGCTGAAGAACAAGCTCGGCGAGTCGAAGCAGGACGCAGGGTCGGTGCCCGGTAATTATTCGCGAATTGCCGACGGCGACGTGATGACCATGCTCGGGTGGATGAAACGCCTGCGCCAGATGGAGAACGAGCGCTGGCGTTACGACGACAAGACAAACCAGAATATTCCCGAATACCGCCTGGGGCAGGCGTCGATTTTCGCCGAGGGCGATCGTGTCACGCGCCTGCAGGTGCCCAAACCGGATGGCGCACGCGCGTTCGAGGTGGTCGGCATCCCGCTGAAAAAACCCGGATTCTATGTGGTCGAACTGGCCAGCCCGCGACTGGGCGCGGCGCTGCTGAATTCGAAAGCACCGTATTTCATACAATCGGCGGCGCTCGTGACGAATCTCGCCGTGCATTTCAAATGGGGCCGCGAGTCCTCGCTGGTCTGGGTCACCGCGCTGGACAGCGGCGCGCCGGTGCCCAAGGCGCTGGTCTCGATCCAGGATTGCTCGGGTAAGGTCTACTTTCGCGGTCCGACGGATGCTCAGGGTCGCGCCCGCGCCACCGCCGTGCTGCCGGATCGCGAGCACGTGCCTGGCTGCGTGTCGGAATACGACAAGCAACTAGTGGTCTCCGCGCGCCTGGCCGACGACTTGTCGTTCGTCATGTCGGACTGGAACGAGGGCATCGCGCGCTGGCGTTACAACTTGCGTGAAGGCGGCTGGAACGGGCCTTACCTTGTTACCACGGTATTCGACCGCACGCTGCTGCGCGCGGGCGAAACGGTCAACATGAAACACTACTACCGCCGTCACGAAGGCAAGGGGTTCTCCTTCGTTCCCGTGGACAACTTACCGAAGAAAGTCACGATCGTGCACCAGGGATCGGACCAGAAGTACGAAGTGCCGGTGAAATGGGACGCGCGCAACATCGCGGACAGCACGTGGAAGATCCCGGAAGGCGCGAAAAAGGGCACGTATGTCGTGCAGATGACCGACACGCTGGATGCGCGTCCCGGCGCGCGCGGCTCCACCCGGCTTGCCGGCAGTTTCCGCGTCGAGGAATTCCGCGTGCCATTGATGAAGGCGGAAATATCCGGACCGAAAACCGCGCAGACCAATGTGAAGAGCGTGGACCTGGATCTGCATCTGCGCTATCTCGCCGGCGGCGGGGCGGCGTATGCGCCGGTGAAGGTGCGCGCCCTGGTGCGTCCGAAGAGCGTGACGTTTCCCGACTACGAAGGCTTCGCCTTTGCCAACGGCAGAGTGGTCGAAGGGCTGGAACAGCAGGCGGGCGCGCAGTGGTTTTCCGGCGAGTACGAATTGGGCGATGCCGATGCGGAGGAGGCTGTCCCCGTTCAACCCGCTAACGGCGTGCGGCCTTTGCAGGTGATCGAAGTGGGACTGGACAGCGCCGGCGCGGCACGCGTGACGCTGCCGGGTTTGCCTGCCGCCGACAGCCCACAGGAGGTCAATGCCGAACTCGAGTATTCGGATCCGAACGGAGAAGTGCTGACGACTTCCACGCGCGTTCCGCTATGGCCCTCCAAAATCCTGCTCGGCATCAAGCCCGATGCCTGGACGGTTTCAAAGGACGAATTGAAGTTCCAGGTGCTCGCCCTCGACCTGGGCGGCAGGCCGGTAAAGCAACAGCAGATCAATGTGCAACTCTACGTGCGCACCATGTTCTCGCACCGCAAGCGGCTGATCGGCGGTTTTTACGGCTATGAGAGCGGCGCCGAAATCAGGAAACTCGAATCGGTGTGCCAGGGCAAGACCGACGACAAGGGCCGCCTGTTCTGCTCGGTGAAGCCGCCGGTGTCAGGCAACATCGTCATGGGCGCCATCGCGCGGGACAAAGATGGCAACCTTTCGCATGCGAACGCATCGGCCTGGGTCGCCGGCGACGAGGCCTGGTGGTTCGACCAGGCCAACGACGACCGCATGGATGTGATTCCCGAGCGCAAACGCTACGAGCCCGGACAGACCGCGCAATTCCAGGTGCGCATGCCGTTCCGTCAGGCCACCGCGCTGGTGACGGTGGAGCGGGAAGGCGTGATCGATTCCTTCGTGCAGCCGCTGTCGGGTAATGCCCCGGTAATCAAAGTCCCCCTGAAGGGAAACTACGCGCCGAATGTGTTCGTGTCGGTGCTGGTCGTGCGGGGCCGCATTTCCGACGTGCAGCCCACCGCGCTGGTGGACTTGGGCAAGCCGGCGTTCAAGATGGGCGTCGCGGAAATCAACGTCGGCTGGCGCGCGCACGAACTCGGCGTCAAGGTGAGCGCAGACAAGGAGGTCTACAAGGTTCGCGACAAGGTGCATGTGTCGGTCCAGGTCACGCAGCGCGCCGGCGGTAAGGCGCCAAAGTCCGGCGAGGTTGCCATCGCGGCCGTCGACGAAGGATTACTGGAACTGCTGCCGAACGATTCCTGGAAATTGCTCGATGCGATGATGCAGCCGCGCGGCATCGAGGTGAATACCTCGACGGCATCGATGCAGGTGGTCGGCAAACGCCACTACGGCCGCAAGGCGCTCGCGCAGGGTGGCGGGGGCGGGCGGCAAACCGCTCGCGAACTGTTCGACACGCTGCTGCTATGGAAAGCAAGGGTGCCGCTCGATGAGAAGGGGCGCGCGAGCGTCGATATTCCGCTGAACGATTCGCTGACTTCGTTTCGCATCATTGCGGTTGCCGATTCCGGCATCGGACTGTTCGGTACCGGCCAGACCTCGATTCGTGCGACCCAAGACCTGATGCTGGTGTCCGGCCTGCCGCCGCTCATTCGCGAAGGGGATCGCTTCGAAGCGCGCTTCACGGTGCGCAACGCGTCGCAACGCCAGGCTGACGTGGAGGTCAACGGCAATGTCGGTGGGCAGGCTTTGCCGGCCGCGCGCGTGACGCTGGCGGCTGGCGAGGCGCGTGAAGTCGGATGGGATGTCACCGCGCCGTTTGGCGTCGCGCAACTGCGCTGGGAAGTCGCCGTGGCGGAAACGGGAACGGCCGGCAAGGCCATATCCGACCGGCTCAAAGTGCAGCAGAAAGTCATTCCCGCCATACCGGTGCGTACTTTCCAGGCGACCCTGGCGCAGCTCGACAAGCCGCTCGATCTCGCAGTGAAAATTCCGGACGGCGCCATACCGGGCCGCGGCGGCATTCGCGTAGCCCTTGCTTCGCGGCTGGCGGACGACCTTCCCGGCGTGCGCGAGTACATGAGCGCGTACGCGTATACCTGCCTGGAGCAGCGCGCTTCGCGCGCCGTCGCGCTGCGTGACAAGTTACTGTGGGGACGCACGATGGACGAGCTGCCTTCCTTCCTGGACCGCGACGGCTTCGCGAAGTATTTCGCATCGGAACGGCTGGGCAGCGATACGCTGACCGCTTATTTGCTCGCCGTCGCCAACGAAGCCGGCTGGGAAATACCGGCCGGCGCGCTGGCGCGCATGCAAGCGGCGTTGCGCAACTTTGTCGCCGGTCGCGCCGGGCGCGATTCGCCGCTGCAGACCGCGGACCTGACAATCCGCAAAGTCGCCGCGCTTGCGGCATTGTCGCGCTACCAGCCGATCGAGCCGAATCTGCTCGACTCCATCGATGCCGCGCCGAATCTCTGGCCGACATCGGCGGTGCTGGACTGGCACAGCCTCATGAAGCGCGGCGACGGACTCAAGGACCGCGAAAAACAACTCGCCGAAGCCGGGCAGATCCTGCGTTCCCGGCTCAACTTCCAGGGTACGACCATGGGATTTTCCACTGAGCGGCTGGATTACCTCTGGTGGCTGATGGTCTCCGGCGACGTTAACGCCAATCGCATGCTGCTCGCCGTGGTGGACGACGACAAATGGCGCGAGGATATTCCGCGGCTGGTGCGCGGGACGCTCGGGCGCCAGCAGCATGGCCGCTGGAACACGACGGTGGCCAATGCCTGGGGCGTCCTGGCGATGGAACGATTTTCCGCGAA
>JAYVMZ010000153.1:0-6748 GCA_043758735.1 Betaproteobacteria bacterium | reverse complement strand
TTTCCGCAAGCAGGAATGTTTCTGTTTCGCGAAGCAGACGTTTGCGCCCGGAGAAGTGAGGCAGATGCCGGTCGTGTTCGTGATCGAAGCCGGGCTGCCGAAGGATGTGACGACGATTACGCTGTCGTACACGTTCTTCAATGTCGAAGGCGCTGCGCCGACGACGGCCAAGCCGGCAGATGGCAGAGCCGGCTGAGGCAGGCAACAGGCCGCCGACGACGAAGTTGTCGCCGCTGCGCGTAATAAAATTGGAACAATTGCGATACTTAGGGAGAATTCATAAATGCTAAGCCAATCTACAAGCTACTACCTGCCGGAGCCTTCGCATTGGCCGGTCGTTGGCTCATGTGCGCTGTTCCTCATGACGTTCGGTGGTGTGCTCTGGATGAACGAGGTCACCGCGGGTCCGTGGGTCGTCTTCGCCGGCATGCTGACCCTGGTGTACATGATGTTCGGCTGGTTTGGCACCGTGATCCGGGAAAGCGAAGGCGGCAAGTACAACCACCAGGTGGACATGTCCTTCCGCTGGAGCATGAGCTGGTTCATCTTTTCCGAAGTCATGTTTTTCGCTGCATTCTTCGGCGCGCTGTTTTACATGCGGGTGCTCTCGGTCCCCGGCCTGGGCAGCGGCGATACCATGGAGCAACTTTGGCCCGGCTTCGTGGCGCAGTGGCCGGTTTCCGGTCCGGGCATCGAAGAAAAATTCACGTCGATGAGCGCGTGGGGCATTCCCGCGATCAACACCCTGATCCTGTTGACCTCCGGCGTTACGGTGACCTGGGCGCACTGGGCGCTGAAAAAGAACAATCGCCCGCAGCTGATCGCCGGACTGGCCGTGACGGTGGCATTGGGTATCCTGTTTCTGACGCTGCAGGCCTACGAATATGTGCACGCCTATCATGAGCTGGGCCTGACATTGGGCATGGGCGCATACGGCGCCACCTTCTTCATGCTGACCGGCTTCCATGGTTTTCACGTGACGATCGGAACCATCATGCTGATGGTCATCCTCGGCCGGTCCATCGCCGGACATTTCACCGCCGACCATCATTTCGCGTTCGAAGGCGTGTCCTGGTACTGGCACTTCGTGGACGTGGTATGGCTGCTGCTGTTCGTGCTGGTTTACTGGCTCTGACGGCAAGGCAATGAGCGCATAAGAAGAACAACAGAGGAGGGCCCCCGTGAAGTTTGCGGGGAACTCGGGCCGCACGGATGTGCGGCTGTTTTTTTCTAGAGGCCGGACTTCGGGATGATGCCGAAATAGTGACCGAGCATCAGCAATGCAAACAGCGTCACGGACAGGACTACGCGTACGGTCAGTGCCTTGACGGTGCGTTCGGATTTTCCCTTGTCGCGGATCAAGTAGTACAGCGCCGATCCGAGGCTCAGGAAAATGAAGACGAGAAACGCGATGACGACGTATCGCATATCGAAGAAATTAAATATGGCCAAGGCGTTGCAGTGTAAAGGATAAGCCGGCACGCTTCCATATGCGACGAGAAACCGTGCAGGCGAATTCCCCGCGAAAGCGGCCGCGCTGGCTGCCGCCGCTGGCGGCGATAATCGGCGTGGCGCTGACTGCGGCAGCGGGGAACTGGCAACTCGACCGCGCACACCAGAAGGAACGCGCCCAGGAGACCTACGATCGAGGCGCGTCCGATGCGCCGGTCAGGTTGACGGCAACGCCCGCGCGCGCGGAAGACCTGCGCCTGCGGCGGGTAGAAGCCGAAGGCGAATTCATACCTAAAGACGCGGTATTGCTGGACAACAAGACGCACAATGGCGTCGCTGGTTACGAAGTCATCATGCCGCTGCGAATCGGCGCGTCTTCGATGCACGTGCTGGTCAATCGCGGCTGGATTGCCGCAGGTCCTGAGCGTGCGAGGCTGCCGGTCATCATCACTCCTGAAGCCGTCGTCAGAGTGACCGGCGTGGCGATCGTGCCGGGACGATTTCTCGAACTTGCCAAAGTCGACGACAGCGGCCCGGTATGGCAGAACCTGACCATCGATCGCTTTGTCGCCCGCACCGGACTTCAGGTCCTGCCGGTGGTGGTGCAGCAACGAAATGATCTGGACGACGGGCTGTTACGCGCGTGGGAGCGCCCGGATTTCGGCATTGCCAAGCACTATGGATACGCAGCGCAATGGTTTTCCTTTTGCGGGCTGATTATTTTTCTTTACGTATTTTTTCATGTCAAACGATCCCGATCGAAAAAAACCCAGGAGGATGTTCCTTCTCCTGGGCACGATTAGCCTCGCGCCAATCGTCGGTTCGCTTCTGCTTTATTATTTTTGGAAGCCGCAGGCATTCACCAACTACGGCGAACTCCTTGCAGCGGCGCCATTAGCCGGTGTGACAATTCCGGCGAAGGACGACAAACCGCTGCGCATCGACGAATTGCGCGGCAACTGGATCTTCCTGACGGTCGATTCCGGCAACTGCGACGATTACTGCCAGTCGAAGCTGTATGTCATGCGTCAGATCCGGCTGACGCAGGGCAAGGACCAGGAACGCATCGAACGGATATGGCTGATTCCGGATGGCGTGCCGCCGCCGGGCATTGAAGCCGAATACCGGGGCACGCGCGCCGTCCTGCTCGCCAACGGTGATTTTCTGGCGCGTTTGCCAGCTGCTGATTCGCCGCGCGATCACATTTACGTCATCGATCCGTTCGGCAACCTGATGATGCGGTTTCCACGCGATGTCGATCCGCAACGCATGAAGAAGGACGTTGAGAAGCTGATGAAGAATTCCAGCGGCTGGATACGGACCGCGAAGTAGCGGGAACTACGATGAACAATCCGGCGGTCTGGCAGTTTTCGTTGGGTGCGGTTCACGCGGCCATGTGGGGAGGGTCGCTGCTCGTCGCCCTCGTAATTTTTTCGCGTTTCGTGACGTTGCGTGCGCTGTCGGTAGCGACATTGGCAGCGACCCTGGCGCTGGTGATGCTGGGCGCCTATGTTCGCCTGACCAACGCAGGCCTCGGTTGCCCGGACTGGCCAGGCTGCTACGGCAAACTATCGCCCACCCACGCTGCCGAACAGATCGAGGCCGCGCAAACCGCGTCGCCGAATGGCCCCGTCTCGTTGCCCAAAGCGTGGCGCGAAATGATCCATCGCTATTTCGCATCCTTTGTCGGTGTCATGATTCTTGCGATCGCGATTCAGGCGCTGACCAATCGCCGGAAGCGCTCCGGGGATCCCGACGATCCGCGTCGCGCGATCGGCTTGCCGCTTGCGGTCGTTGCGGTCGTCGTTCTGCAAGGGCTATTCGGCAAATGGACCGTGACGTTGCTGCTCAAGCCCGTGATCGTTACGCTGCACCTGCTCGGCGGCATGGCTTTGGTGGCCTTGCTGGCTTGGTTGTCTGCGCGCCATTTGCAACTGACCGGGGGGCAGCCCTCGGGCTTGCGTGGCATCCGGCCGATTGCTGCCATCGGCCTGATCACGCTTGCCGCGCAAATTGCACTGGGCGGCTGGGTCAGTACGAATTACGCGGCGCTGGCCTGCATGGATTTTCCGACTTGTCACGGAGCGTGGAAGCCCGCCACGGATTTCGCCCATGGATTTCATTTTTTCCGCGAACTGGGCATGACCGCGGAAGGCGAATCCTTGTCGAATGAAGCATTGAACGCCATTCATTGGGCGCATCGCGTCGGCGCGCTGACGACCTTCCTGATCCTGACGTATGTCGCCTATCGTGCCAGGCAGTTGCCGGGTTTGCGCAGATTTGGCGGCATCGTGTTGGCGCTGCTGTTCCTGCAGGTCACGCTGGGAATAATCAATGTAACGGGCAGCCTGCCGTTGCCTGTCGCGGTTGCGCACAACGGGGTCGCCGCCCTGTTACTGGCCGCGCTGGTAATGCTAAACTTCGCCACTCGCTCGCCATCCACGTTCAGCCGGTAAATGTCCGTTTCGCTTCCCTCCAGCGGTTACGCCTCGCGGCTGCAACAGTTCCTGCAGCTCACCAAGCCGCGCGTGATTTCGCTGATCGTGTTTACCGCTGTGATCGGCATGTTTCTGGCGGTTCCCGCAGAAGAGCTGTTGTCCCCCCACTTCTGGAAAGCGGTCCTGTTTGCGACATTGGGCATTGGACTGGTGGCCGGCTCCGCCGCAGCAATGAACTGCCTGGTGGAACAGAAAATCGACGCCGTGATGGCGCGCACGCGCGCCCGGCCGCTGCCTATGGGCACGGTCAGTTCCCAGGAAACCTTGTTATTTTCCGGTGCGGTCGGCGGCGTCGGATTGACGCTGCTGTACGTCCTCGTGAATCCGCTGACCATGTGGTTGACGCTGGCGACCTTCGTCGGCTATGCGGTGATCTATACGGTGGTGCTCAAGCCGCTTACGCCGCAAAACATAGTGATCGGCGGTGCTTCGGGCGCCATGCCCCCCGTGCTGGGATGGGCCGCAGTCACCGGCGGCGTATCGCATGATGCGCTGCTGCTTTTCCTGATCATCTTCGCCTGGACGCCGCCGCATTTCTGGGCACTCGCCCTGTACCGCAAGAAGGAATATGCGCGCGCCGGCGTGCCGATGCTCCCCGTGACCCATGGCGACCGGTTTACGCGCCTGCATGTTTTGCTCTACACAGTCATTCTGGTCGCCGTGACGTTGCTGCCGTTTTCCACGCGCATGAGCGGATTGATCTACCTGGTCGCCGCGGCCGGACTGGGCGGAATGTTCCTGTTCTACGCAATTCGCATTTGCCTAGCCTACAGCGACGAACTGGCGAAAAAGACTTTCCGCTATTCGATCCTTTATCTTTCGCTGTTGTTCGCCGCGCTTCTGGTCGATCACTATCTGCATTTTTAAGCGAACCGAGGCCAGCGGTCCTTTGTCGATGTCCATGCCGGCGGTTTTGTTTTTTCGTGTCCTTATCCTGGCGGCAGCGCTTTCACTCGCGGGTTGCCATCCGGATCAGCCAAGCTTCCAGTCCACGGACATTACCGGCGCGGATTTCGGCAAATCGTTCACCCTCACCGACCATAACGGCAAACAGCGGTCGCTAGCGGATTTTCAAGGCAAGGTCGTGGTGATGTTTTTCGGCTTCACCCATTGCCCAGACGTGTGCCCCACTACCCTCGCGGAACTCGCTGGCGCCGTGAAGAAACTCGGGCCGGCGGGCGATAAAGTCCAGGTGCTGCTGGTGACCATCGATCCGGCGCGCGATACGCCCGAGTTGCTTGGCAAATACGTCACGGCTTTCAATCCCCGATTCCTCGCACTGCGCGGCAATGACGAAGAAACAGCGCGCGTGGCGAAGGAGTTCAAGGTGATCTATCAGAAAGTCGCGGGCCCGCGGCCGGAGAACTACTCGATGGATCATTCGGCCGGAAGTTATATTTTCGACCAGCAGGGCCGGCTTCGCCTGTATGTGGCTTACGGGCGAGGGGCGGATGTCTTCGCGCACGACATCGGCATGTTGCTGAAGCAGCCGTAAGGACGTCAAAAAACGGAACTATGTACTTGACAAACGCAGAATGCCATGCCAGAATGACTCAACATCTGGAGAATCATCATGGCAAAAGCAACCCACACCGAAGCCCGCTACAAAGACGAAAACGCAGCGCGCGAGCATCTTGAATCCATTCGCTGGCCCAATGGCCCGATCTGCCCGCACTGCGGCGGCGTAGAGCGCAATAGCCAGCTTCAAGGCAAATCCCATCGCGCAGGCCTTTACTTCTGCGGCGATTGTCGCACCCAATTCACGGTAACGGTCGGCACTGTCTTCGAAGACAGCAAAGTGCCGCTTCACAAATGGCTCTATGCCAATCACCTGCTTTGCGCATCCAAGAAGGGGATCAGCAGCAAACAGCTTGAACGCATGTTGGGCGTTTCCTACAAGACCGCATGGTTCATGTCTCACCGTCTGCGCGAAGCGATGGATACCGGCATGTCCGGTCCCTTGGGCGGCGATGGTGGCCCAGTTGAAGTCGATGAGACCTATTGGGGCAATACCGGCAAGCAAGCGCCTGGCGCTCGCGGATACGCCCACAAGATGAAGATCGTTTCGCTGGTCGAGCGTGACGGTAACAAGCGCTCTTTCCACGTTGCCAACGTCACGGCCAAAACCGTTACGCCGATTCTCCGCGAACAGGTTGCGAAGAAAGCCCGCTTGATGACCGATGAAACGTCTGTCTATAACGCGGTCGGCAAAGAGTTTGCAAGTCACGAGAAGGTCAACCACAGCGCGGGAGAATACTCACGCGGCGACGTGACCACGAATACGGTTGAATCCAGTTTTGCAATCCTCAAGCGTGGTCTATACGGCACGTTTCACAGCGTCAGCGAAAAGCACTTGCAACGCTATGCCACCGAATTTGATTTCAAGTGGAATTACCGTGAGAAACTCGGATTCACAGACGCGGATCGCGCAATCGCAGCACTCAAAGGCATTTCCGGCAAACGTCTGACATATCGGCGGATTAACACGTAAGAAAGTATCCAATGACAAAAAGGGCCGTGACTCTGAATGAAGAGTATTTAATCTTCTATACGGAGATAGGCGTCGCGTTGACGAATTGGGCGATGGTTGAGTTTGGTCTTTCAACCATCGCGTCGGCGTTCTTTCGCACCTCAAAAGCCGCGACAATAACCAATGGCTTCTTTGCCATTGAGGAAAGATGGCAAGCTTTGCGTGGATTTTTAGCCTGAAGTTCCAACACCCGTTGGGCGAATTCGTCCTACGAGACAGGTACTTGCCGTGAATGTGTGGTACCGGCGTCTGTCTACATCCGGATGTT
>JAYVMZ010000152.1:0-4395 GCA_043758735.1 Betaproteobacteria bacterium | reverse complement strand
GGCACGCCGCCCAGTCCAATCCAGCTTCGGCGGGCCTCAGACATGGCCACCCGGATGGGGATCAGACGGCCCCGGTCCGGCGCAGCAGTTCTGCGACAGCCTCGGCGACGCGGCGGTAGCCCTTTGCATTCGGATGGATGGGATCCGACTTGAGTCCATGGTTGAACAATACATCCTGCATCACCTTGTTTTCCAGCGGCAGCGATAACTCCTTCGCAAGCCTGCCATAGAACTCGGGAGGCCTTCCAAACAATTCCGGCGTCGGCACGCCGATCAGCGCGACGCCGATGCCGCGCGCCTTGGCCATCTGCACCATCGCGCGCAGGTTCGATTCGATGCTCGCGGGATCGGACTTGCGCAGCATGTCGTTGCCGCCCATGCGAACACGAATGCCAGCGTCAGCAGACATCGAAGTGTGATCGCCGAGGCCATTGTGATAATTGTGCCGTGACTGTCGCAACTGTCGTAAGTCTCGTGACTGCCGTAAAAGCTGCCCGGCTTTGCTTCCGCCGTTCTTGTGTGACCAGTCACGACAGTCACGTAGTCACGGCCTTTGCCGGCTATTCACCGGCAACAGTCATGCCCTCGACCAGCACCGAACCGCACTGGCGCGAGCCGCGCACGATTACGTCCGACCCGATCGCGACGATATTCCGGAACATGTCTTTGAGGTTGCCGGCAACGGTGATTTCCTGCACCGGATGGGAGATCTCGCCGTTCTCGACCCAGAATCCCGCGGCACCGCGCGAATAGTCGCCGGTGACCATGTTGACACCCTGCCCGAGCAGATCGGTCAGCAACAGGCCGGTTCCCATTTTCTTCAGCAGCGCGGCCAGATCGCCGTCGGTGGAATCCATGCTCAGGTTGTGATTGCCGCCCGCGTTGCCGGTGGAGCGAAGCCCGAGCTTGCGCGCGGAATAGCTGCCGAGGAAATAGCCCTGCAACACGCCGTCCTGAACGATGTCGCGCGCGCGTGTCGCCACGCCTTCGTCGTCGAACGGGCTGCTCGCCAATCCCTTGGGGACGTGGGGCCGGTCGCGAACCTGCACATTCGGTGAAAATATTTCCTTGCCGAGGCTGTCGAGCAGGAAGGATGACTTGCGATACAGGCTGCCGCCGCTGACCGCGGCGACGAAATGGCCGAGCAGGCCGGAAGCAACCGGCGCTTCGAACAACACCGGCACGCGCGCGGTGGCGACTTTGCGCGCGCCCACGCGGCGGGCTGCGCGCTTTCCTGCGCGGGTGCCGACTTCGGCCGCGGGATCGAGGTCCGCAGACGACCGGGCGGTGGTATACCAGTCGTCGCGCTGCATGTTTTCGTCCTTGCCGGCGATCATCGAGCAGACGATGCTGTGGCGCGAGCTCGGATAGCCACCGAGGAAGCCGTTGGAATTGCCGTAGGCAAAGTGCGATTGCTGCACCGAGACTGAAGCGCCCTCGGAATTGGATATTTTCGGATCCGCGGCAAAGGCGGCGTCTTCGCAGGAGCGCGCCAGTTCGATGGCCTGTTCGACGTCGATTCGCCACGGATGATAGAGATCAAGTTCGGGAAACTGCGTCGCCAGCAAGTCGGCATCCGCCAGTCCGGCGAATGGGTCCGATGCGGTCAGCCGCGCGATCGACAACGCCGCGTCGACCGTATCACGCAGCGCCTTCGCGGAAAAGTCCGAGGTGCTGGCATGGCCGCGTTGCTGGCCGATGTAGACGCTCACGCCCACTCCCTTGTCGCGGTTATATTCGATAGTCTCGACCTCGCCGCGGCGAACCGTGACGCTTTGTCCAAAGCCCTCGCTCGCTTCGGTTTCGGCCGCCGTGGCGCCGCGCTCACGCGCATAGTCGAGTACGTCGCGGGCAATCTGCCTGAGAATGTCTGCCGAATGGGTGAATTCGCTGCTAGCCAAGATGTCTTCCGAAGCCTGAATAGTGAAGCGGCGTGCCGCCTACAAATCGGGCGGTACGCCGCAGATGGAAATGTTTCGTTATGATACCAGCTTGCAGATTCAGGACTCCCCCGCTTTGCCGCAGAATATCCCCGTGGAAGAAGAAGAGCTTCAACCCAGCAGGACCAGACGCAAACTGGACGACCTGGCGCTGCAGGAGCTGGGCGAAGCGCTGGTGGCCGTTCCCGCGGCAAAGCTGGCCGAGCTCGGCTTGCCCGAGCGGCTGAGCGACGCGATCATGCACGCGCGCGGCATCTCCAAATTCGGCGCCCTGCGGCGCCAGATGCAATACATCGGGCGCCTGATGCGCGAAGAAGGCGATGCCGAGACCATCCGTGCCCGGCTGGATGCGTGGAACGGCGTGTCAGTCGAAGAAACCGCCCGCCTGCATTCAATCGAGCGCTGGCGTCTGAAACTGCTGGACGACGACAAGGGGCTCGATGCCCTGATAGCCGAATATCCCCGCGCCGACATCCAGCGCTTGCGCACCCTGATCCGCAACATCAAACGCGAAAAAGAAGCCGAAAAACCGCCCAAGAGCTTCCGCGAACTTTTCCAGGTGCTCCGCGACACCCTAAGCCCTGGCACCCAAATCCAATTGGACACAGAGGTCACAGAGGAAAGCAAAGGACAGAGCTGGCGGTGAAATCGGGCACACATTCGCATACCGTTGCGCCCCGCAAGCTGTTCCGGCAACATTTCTCAGGTATTTCTCTGTGTCCTCTGTGACCTCGGTGGCCAATCCGGTTTATCGATTGAAATGAACGAAAACGAACAAGTAGTCATAGGCCTGGTGTCGATCAGTGACCGCGCATCGAAAGGCGTCTACAAGGACGAAGGGCTGCCGGCGCTGGACGAATGGCTGGGCAAGGCGATCCGCAATTCGCTCCGAGTCATCGAGCGCCTGATCCCGGACGAGGAAGCGGTCATCTCGCAAACGCTCAAGGAGTTGTGCGACAAGGAACAATGTCATCTGGTGCTTACCACTGGCGGCACCGGGCCGGCGCCGCGGGACGTCACGCCGGAGGCAACGCTCGCCATCGCCGATCGCGAGATGCCCGGCTTCGGCGAGCAGATGCGCCAGATCAGCCTGCATTTCGTGCCGACCGCGATCCTGTCGCGCCAGGTCGGCGTGATCCGCGGCAAGACGCTGATCGTCAACCTGCCCGGCCAGCCGAAATCCATCCGCGAAACGCTCGAAGGCCTGAAGGACGCAGAAGGCAAGCAGATCGTGCACGGCATCTTCGCCGCCATCCCCTATTGCATCGACCTGATCGGCGGGCCTTATATCGAGACTGACGACGCTGTCTGCAAAGCTTTCCGCCCCAAATCCGCGCTCAGGCCCAAAGCTTGACTGTCACTACAGAGGCACAGAGAGCACGGAGAAATGCATTGAACAATAAACAGGAGTAATCCAGGATGATTTTTGCCGGTGGAATAGCGCAGAATTTCGTCACCGTACTTCATAAAGCTCATTTTTGTTCGGCTTTTCCTCTGCGTCCTAAAAGGGTACTCCGACGTGCTACGCACGTAGGGTATCTGTGCCTCTGTGGTGAAAGGGTTTCCGCATGAGCGAGGCACTTCAGGTAATAGAAATTGAAACGCGCCCGAAGCCGAGCCACACCGTAATCTGGCTGCACGGACTGGGAGCGGACGGCAACGACTTCGTGCCGATCATCCGGGAATTGTCATTGCCGCGGCTGGGCATCCGCTTCGTGTTTCCGCATGCGCCGATGCGGCCGGTGACCGTGAACGGCGGCTTCGTGATGCGCGCCTGGTACGACATTGTCTACCAGGACCTGGCGCTCAAAGAAGATGAGCCCGGATTGCGGCAATCGCAGAAATCGATCGAGGAACTGATCGCGAATGAGGAATCGCGCGGCGTGCCGGCGAACCGCATCGTGATCGCCGGATTTTCACAAGGGGGCGTGATTTCGCTGCAGACGGGATTGCGGCAGCCAAAACGGCTGGCCGGCATCATGTCGCTGTCGGCCTACCTGCCGCTGGCCGCGACGGTCGCAAAAGAGCGCAACCCCGCGAACAACGACGTGCCGATTTTCCTGGGGCACGGCATCGCGGACAACATCGTGCTGTTACCGCTGGGTACCGCGTCCCGGGATCAACTGGTGAGGCTGGGTTACGACGTCGACTGGCACCAGTACCCGATGCCCCACTCCGTCTGCCCCGAAGAACTCGAGGACATCAGCGCCTGGCTCACGCGCGTTCTTGTCTAGCAGACTGTTGGACTTAGCAATTTGACGCAAAGCAATATGCGCGTAGCACGCATTTAAAGGCGGTAAAGGCTTCCTGGAAAATTTTGAAAGCAATCTAACAGATTGTTGAAATTCGCCTATAAGGCCGTATCACAGGCCGTTTTCTGGGGAGCATTGGCACGCAACTTATTGAATCAATGCAACATGCTATTGGCATATCGTTGGTCCCCGACGCATTTTTG
>JAYVMZ010000151.1:0-6496 GCA_043758735.1 Betaproteobacteria bacterium | reverse complement strand
GGCCTTGTTCGAGCAAATCGAGATTCCGTTCGAGAACCAGGCGGTCAAAAAAATTCCCGTGTATTTCGGCGGTCCGGTCCAGGTCGACCGCGGCTTCGTTTTGCACCGGCCGATCGGCGGCTGGCAGTCGACATTGTCGATCAATGGCCAGGTCGGGTTGACGACATCCAAAGATATCCTCCAGGCGATGAGCCAGGGCGACGGCCCCGGCCTGGAAAACGTCCTGGTGTCGCTCGGCTATGCCGGCTGGGCGCCCGGCCAGCTGGAGCAGGAACTGGGACAGAACGCCTGGCTGACCGTGGAGGCGCAACCCTCGGTGATTTTCGAACTGCCGTCGTCCGAGCGTTTCGTTGCGGCTATGGAATTGCTCGGTTTCGACCCCGCCAGCCTCTCCGAGGACGCCGGCCATGCTTGAGGCCGCGCTGCGTGGCGTGGGCTGGAAATGAGCGCGATGCCCGAATCCGCGGATGCCCGCGACCCCCGATCCGGCACCGTGCTCGCCTTCGATTTCGGCGAACGGCGCATCGGCATCGCCGTAGGGGAGTTGCAACTTGGCGTCGCGCATCCGCTCGATACGATCGACGCGGAGGCCAACGATGTGCGCTTCGCCCGCATCGAAGCGCTGGTCAATGAATGGCAACCGGTCCTGCTGCTGGTCGGATTGCCTCTCGCGCTCGATGGCAGCGAACATGCGATGACCGCGCTGGCGCGCCGGTTCGCGCAGCGCCTGCAAGGCCGCTACGGCATCGAAACGCGCATGATCGATGAGCGCCTGACGTCGGTCGAAGCCGAGCAACAGGCGCGCGACATCGGGCTGGATGTGCGCAGGGACCGCTCGAAAATCGACCAGCTTGCGGCCAAACTGATTCTGGAAGGTTACTTCAACCAGTGACCAAATCCCCTCTGCCCGACGCGGAAGACCTGCTGGCCGGCCTCATCGAGAGCATGCGCGCGTCCGTGACCCCGGACACGGCCCTGATCGGCATTCACACCGGCGGGGTATGGCTCGCGCAACGCCTGCACAAGGCGCTGGCGCTGCGTCAGCCGCTCGGAACCATCGATGTATCTTTTTACCGTGACGACTACGGCAGCCGGGGCCTGCACGCGAAGGTCCGTCCATCGGATATTCCATTCGAAGTCGTCGATGCCGACATCGTCCTGGTCGACGACGTATTACATACCGGCCGCACCATCCGCGCGGCCATGAATGAATTGTTCGACTATGGCAGGCCGCAGAGCATACGGCTCGCTGCGCTGATCGACCGGGGCGGACGGCAACTGCCGATCGCGGCGCAGTTCGTCGGCGCCGAGGTTTCCGTGGCCGACGGGGAGCAGATCGAGTTGACGAGGAACGAGCAAGGCCGGTTGAGCCTCGTATTGAACCGGCAGGGTGCGGCATGACGGGCCTGAACCCGCAGTTGAATGCGAACGGCGAACTGCAGCACCTGCTGACCATCGAGGGATTGCCACGGGAAATCGTCCTGCACATCCTGGACACCGCGCATTCCTTCCTGTCGGTTGGCGAGCGCGAGATCAAGAAGGTGCCGCTGTTGCGCGGAAAAGCGATTTTCAATCTGTTCTTCGAAGCCTCGACGCGCACCCGCACCACGTTCGAGATCGCCGCCAAGCGCCTTTCCGCGGACGTGATCAATCTCAACGTCGGCACGTCCTCGCAGAGCAAGGGCGAAACGTTGCTTGATACGGTGGCCAACCTGTCGGCGATGCATGCCGACATGTTCGTCGTCAGGCATTCGCAAAGCGGCGCGGCGCACCTGATCGCGCGGCATGTCGCGCCTTACATCCATGTCATCAACGCCGGCGACGGCCGCCACGCGCATCCCACGCAGGGATTGCTGGACATGTTCACCATCCGCCACTACAAGAAGGAATTTTCTTCGCTGCGCGTGGCGATCGTCGGCGATGTTTTGCATTCGCGCGTGGCGCGTTCGCAAATTCACGCGCTGACCACGCTCGGGGTGCCGGAAGTGCGCGTCATCGGTCCGCGCACCCTGCTGCCCACCAATGTTTCCGAACTCGGCGTGCACGTCCATCACGACATGGCGTCGGGATTGAAGGATGTCGACGTGGTCATCATGCTGCGCCTGCAGAATGAGCGCATGAATGGCGCGTTGCTGCCGTCTGCACAGGAATTTTTCAAATACTACGGGCTCACGCCGGAGAAACTTGCCAACGCCAAGCCGGATGCGATCGTGATGCACCCCGGCCCGATGAACCGGGGCATCGAAATCGACTCGAGCGTGGCGGACGGACGCCAATCGGTCATCCTGCCGCAGGTCACGTTCGGCATCGCCGTGCGCATGGCCGTGATGGCAATCCTGGCGGGCAACGCATGAAAATTCAGATCAAGAACGGTCGCGTCGTTGACCCGGGCAGCGGAAGCGACAAGGTCCAGGACGTTTTCATTGCCGCCGGCAAAATCGTGGCGCTGGGATCGGCGCCGGATGGCTTCCACGCCAATCGCGTCATCGATGCAAGCGCAATGGTGGTTTGCCCCGGCCTCGTCGATCTGTCCGCGCGATTGCGCGAGCCGGGATACGAATACAAGGCAACCCTGGAAAGTGAAATGGCCGCGGCGGTCGCCGGAGGCGTGACTTCGCTGGCTTGCCCGCCCGACACCGATCCGCCGCTGGACGAACCCGGACTGGTGGAGATGCTCAAGCATCGCGCGCGCAGCCTGAACCAGGCGCACGTTTATCCCATCGGCGCGTTGACGCAAGGCCTGAAAGGCGAACGCATCACGGAAATGGCGGAATTGCTCGACGCCGGTTGCGTCGCGTTTTCCCAGGCCGACGCGCCGCTCAGCGACAATCAAGTCCTCATGCGCGCCATGCAATATGCCTCCACCTTCGGTTATCCGGTCTGGTTGCGGCCGCGCGATGCCGCCCTTGCCTCGGAGGGGGTTGCGCACGATGGGCAGGTCGCGACGCGCCTCGGGCTCGCACCCGTTCCCGTCATTGCCGAAACCGTCGCGCTGTCCACCATCCTGCTGCTGGTACGCGAAACCGGCGCACGAGTGCATCTTTGCCGCTTGTCCACGGCCGATGGAATCGACATGGTGCGCCAGGCCAAGTCGCTGGGTATCAACGTGACGTGCGATGTCTCGGCCAACCACGTGCACCTGAGCGAAATGGATATCGGCTACTTCGATTCGAACTGCCACCTTGTCCCGCCGCTGCGTTCCCTCCGCGATCGCGATGCATTGCGGCGCGGCGTGCAGGACGGGACGGTCGATGCGATCTGTTCCGACCACACGCCGGTGGACGAGGATGCCAAGCAACTGCCGTTCGGCGAATCCGAGTCAGGGGCGACCGGACTCGAGTTGTTGCTCGCGCTCACGCTGAAATGGGGGGATGAAGCGAAGCTGCCGCTGGTGGCCGTGCTGGCCAAAGTCACCAGCGCGCCGGCGGGCATCTTGGGCATACAGGCGGGCAGCATTGCCGTGGGCGTCAACGCGGACCTGTGCGTGTTCGACCCGCACGCGCGCTGGAAGGTCGAGCCGGCAAAATTGAAGAGCCAGGGGAAAAACACGCCGTTTGCCGGCTACGAAATGAACGCGAAGGTGCGCTTCACCCTGGTCGAAGGGCACGTCGTTTATGAAGGGTGAACAGCGAACGGTAACCAGGAAACGGACATACCCGGGTTGAAAGTGAATTCAACGGGCACCATCTATCTATATGTCCCCAACCTTCCTTTTCCTTCCTTGATCGATGAATCCACTGCTTGATTTTTCCGGTCTTCCGCGCTTTGCGGAATTCAAGCCCGAATCCGTCACGCCGGCGCTCGACCAACTGCTGGCGGAAAACCGGGCGCTGGTCGATAACCTCAGGAAGCAGGACACCGCGCCCGACTGGGACAACTTCATCGCTCCGCTGGATGACGGCAACGAGCGACTGCGCCGTGCCTGGGGGCAGGTTGCGCACATGAACGCGGTCATGAACAGCCCGCAGTTACGCGACGTCTATAACGCGAACCTGCCGCGCATCACGCAATACTTCACTGAACTTGCGCAGGACGAAGCGCTCTATCGCAAATACAAGGCGCTGCGCGCTTCGGATGCTTTCGCGCGCCTGACCGGCGCGCAAAAGAAAGTCATCGACAACGAGCTGCGTGATTTTCGCTTGGGCGGGGCGGAATTGCCGGCCGAAAAAAAGGCCAGATTCAAGCAGGTCATCGAAGAACTCGCGGGTCTGTCGTCGAAGTTCAACGACAACGTGCTCGATGCCACGAACGCATTCGAGCTGATCATTGCGGACAGGCAACGGCTGGCGGGCATTCCGGACGATGCACTCGAGTTCGCCGCCGACGCTGCGGCGCAGGCCGGCAAGCAGGGCTGGAAGTTCACGCTGCACATGCCCTCCTATCTTCCTGTCATGCAGTACGCTGAAGACCGCAAGCTGCGCGAGCAGATGTATCACGCCCATGTGACGCGCGCCGCCGAGTTCGGCGAATCCGGCTGGGACAACAGCCAGATCATCGTCGACATCCTGCGGTTGCGCCGCGAACAGTCGCGCCTGCTGGGCCTGGCCAGTTTCGCGGAATTGTCCTTGCAACCGAAGATGGCGGATTCGCCACGGCAGGTACTCGATTTTCTCGAGGAACTGGCACAACGCGCCAGCCCTTATGCACAACGCGATCTGGTGGAACTCAAGGAATTCGCATCCCGCGAACTCGGGCTGGATGATCTGCAGCCGTGGGACGTGGCCTATGCGTCCGAGAAACTGCGCGTCGAGCGCTACGCTTTTTCCGACCAGGAAGTGAAGCAATACTTCCCCGAGCACAAGGTGCTCGAAGGCATGTTCCGCGTGGTCGAGGCGTTGTACGGCTTGAGGATAGAACAGGACGAAACATCCAGGTGGCATGACGACGTGCGCTTTTTCTCCATCAGGAAGCTCGGCGGCGAAATGGTCGGTCAGTTTTACCTGGATCTCTATGCGCGGCCCTCGAAGCGCGGCGGGGCTTGGATGGACGATGCTGTCACGCGCCGCCGCAAGACTTCGGGCGTGCAGACGCCGGTGGCCTACCTCAATTGCAATTTTTCCGCGGCGTTGAGCGGCAAGCCCGCCTTGCTGACGCATGACGAAGTGATCACGCTGTTCCATGAGTTCGGCCACGGCCTGCACCACCTGCTGACGCAGGTCGAAGTGCTCGGCGTGTCAGGCATCAACGGCGTCGAGTGGGACGCAGTGGAACTGCCTAGCCAGTTCATGGAAAACTTCTGCTGGGAATGGGAAGTCCTCAAGGACATGAGCCGCCATGTGGACACCGGCACCGGCCTGCCGCGCGCGCTATTCGAGAAAATGGTGGCGGCAAAGAATTTCCAGAGCGGCATGCAGACGGTCAGGCAACTGGAATTTGCCATCTTCGACATGCGCCTGCATTCCGATTTCGATCCGGATGGACAAAAGACGCCGCTGCAACTCGCCGACGAAGTGCGCCGCGGGGTGGCCGTGCTGTTCCCGCCGGCCTACAACCGTTTTCCGAACAGCTTTTCGCACATTTTCGGCGGCGGTTACGCGGCGGGTTACTACAGCTACAAGTGGGCGGAAGTCCTATCCGCCGACGCCTATAGCATGTTCGAAGCGAACGGCGTCCTGAATGCATCCGTGGGCAATCGCTTTCGCGAGGAGATTCTCGCGGTCGGCGGAAGTCGGCCGGCACTCGAGTCTTTCGTCGCATTCCGCGGCCGCAAGCCGACCATCGATGCGTTGTTGCGTCACAATGGCATGGCGCAGGCGGCGTGACGCCGTGGCATGATCACCGCGAATTAAAGGGGGCTTTGATGAAAAGCTGGATGTTGTTCTCCGTACTCATGCTGGCGTGCGTCGCCGCGCAGGCCGATTTCTACCGCTGGGTGGACGCGGACGGCAAGGTTCATTACAGCGACCAGCCCCCGCCGGCCAGCGTCAAGCAGGTCGAAAAGAAAAAAGCCGCAGGCGGCAAAGCCAGCGACGCTCCGCTGCCTTATGCCCTGCAACAGGCGGTCAAGAATTTTCCGGTGACGCTGTATTCCAGCGCGTGCGGAAGTGCCTGCACACAGGCGCACGACCTGCTGGCAAAACGTGGCATTCCTTACACCGAATTGGATGCAACCGATGCGTCGACCCAGGCGGAATTGAAGAAACTTACGGGCGGGGCAATCGAAGTTCCTGTGCTGAAAGTCGGTCGCGATGCGATAAGGGGATTCGAGGAAGGAAGGTGGAATACGTCCCTGGATGCCGCAGGCTATCCGCAAACGACGGCGATCCCGCCGCGTCCGCCGACCAAACCCGCGAAACCGGCCGCCGCCGTGCCGCCGGCCGCGTCACCAGCTACGCCACCACCTGCCGAAGCATCGAAGTAGTATTTTGAAACTCGCCGCCTGGAACGTTAATTCGCTCAAGGTTCGCCTGCCCCAGTTGCTCGACTGGTTGGCGCGCGAACAGCCAGACGCAGTTTGCCTGCAGGAAACCAAACTCGAAGATCACAATTTTCCGGT
>JAYVMZ010000150.1:0-2026 GCA_043758735.1 Betaproteobacteria bacterium | reverse complement strand
ACCATTCGAGCGGCGCTGATCGACGCGAAGCGGCTGGACCATTACCACCGATTGGAGCGCGAACGCATTCACTTGCTGTTGATCAACGAGGCGGGCAAGGGGCTGGACGATGTTGCCGCCGGCCGCGTGAAGGATGCCCGCAGAGCGATCCAGTCGATCAAGCGCCGCCGCTCCGCGTAAGACAGTCTGAGCAGTCCCCCTGCCGGACTTGAGTCCGCGGGAAGCGGGCGGTAACATGATCCGATGAATTTCGACAATCGAATCGTCATTGACCCTGAGATCCGAAGCGGCAAACCCTGCATCAAGGGCACTCGGATCACGGTGTACGACATCCTGGAATATCTGACCGGAGGGATGGCCGAGGACGATATCCTGCGAGACTTCCCTGCCTTATCGCGGGACGATATTCGTGCGGTCCTTGAATTCACGGCCCCCCGCACGCCTGGGCTCATGAAAGGCCGCATCCGCGTGGGCAGGGACTTCGATGCGCCGCTTCCCGGCGCTTTGCTCGACGCCTTCGAAGGCAAGCCCGGTTCCCGGTGAGGTTGCTGGTCGACAGACAGCCGATCTTCCGAAACACCATCGCGATCCGTTCGACCGGCTGCAATGACCGGCAACTCGTCGTTGCGCCGCCGGTTCGCATGCTGAACGCCTGGCACTGACGATGCGCCTCTCCGTCATCACCGTTTGCCTGAACGCCCGCGACACCATTGAGGACGCCCTCGTTTCCATTAACGGCCAGACCCATGCCGACAAGGAGCACATCGTTGTCGACGGTGCATCGACGGACGGTACGCTCGATATTGTCGAGCGGCACCGCGCTGGCATCGATACGGTGATATCCGGAAAGGACCCGGGACTCTACTACGCGATGAACAAAGGCATCGCCGCCGCGACCGGAGACTATGTCGGCTTTCTCAATTCGGATGACGTCTACGCGAATCCCGACGTGCTTGCCAAGGTCGCGAAGGCCCTGGAGGCGGGCGCGGTGGATGCGGTCCATGGTGATCTGCTTTACGTCAGCGCGGCGGATACAAGCAAAGTGATACGCTACTGGAAATCAAAACCCCATCGCCCCGGAGCGTTCGAAGCCGGCTGGCATCCCGCGCATCCGACATTATTCGTGCGGACGAAAGTGCTGAGGGATCTGGGTGGATTCGATACGAGCTATCGCTATCACGCCGATTTTGATCTGATGGTGCGCCTGTTCATAGAACGACGTATATCTTCGGCCTATATTCCCGAAGTCCTGGTGCGCATGCGCACCGGCGGCCAGTCGAATCGCTCGATCGGAAACATCATTCGCGGGAACCGGGAATCCTACCGGATCGCGCGCCGGGCCGGGATAGCCGACTCGCCGCTCTGGCTCGCCAGGAAGCTGGTTTACCGCCTTCCGCAATTCTTTCGACGCCCGCCAGCAACGTGAGGCGACTGCCCATGCCCGGGTCGGGAACCGTGATTTTCCACTTGCGATGACGAACTCGACGCTCAAGTACTTCATAGTCTTCCTGGTCACGATGGCCGTCATCAAGGCGCTGCGCGGCACGGCGGTGCGCGTCGGATTGATCGACCATCCCGGCGGGCGCAAGCGCCACGAGGGGACGATTCCTCTCATCGGCGGGCCGGCGATATTCGTCGGTTTCGGCTTCGGTGCGTTGATCCTTCTCGACTCCCTGTTTATCTACCGGGCCCTGTTCGCCGCTCTCGGCTTGCTCGTCGCGGTCGGGGTGCTGGACGATCTTCACGATCTCGAGCCCGTCAAGAAGCTGCTGGCGCAGATCGTAGCCGCCTTGTTCATGACTTCGTGGGGTGTGGTCAGCATCACGCAACTGGGCAATCTGTTCGGCTTCGGCCCGATGGGCCTGCGCGAATGGGGGATTCCGTTCACGGTCATCTGCGTGCTCGGCATCATCAACGCCGTCAATATGACCGATGGCGTCGATGGCCTGGCAGGCAGCCTGGCATTTGTCAGTGCGATGTTCTTCGCCGCATCCGCCGTATTGCTGGGACATGCCGCGTCCGCCAG
>JAYVMZ010000149.1:0-4453 GCA_043758735.1 Betaproteobacteria bacterium | reverse complement strand
AAGCACACGACCGGGCAAACGAAGACGTTGCCGCGCTCCTTGCGGCGTCGAATGTCCACGCGGCCATCGACCTGGTCAATCCCTATTGCTTCGAGCCCGCCATCGCGCCCCACCTCGCCGCGCAACAGGCGGGCTGTTCCATTTCCCTTGCGCATATTCGCGATTGCTATCTTGCGTTGGCTGGTTTGGCCGATCGCGTGGTCGTGGAAGGGGCGGGTGGCCTGCTCGTGCCGCTCGGTCCCCGGGAGGACTGGGGCGATCTGGTTAAACTCCTCGACCTGCCCGTTGTACTGGTCGTCGGCATGCGCCTGGGATGTCTCAATCATGCACTGCTGACGGCGGAGGCAATCCGCAGCCGCGGATTGCCGTTTGCCGGCTGGGTGGCAAATCGCATCGATCCAGCCATGCCCTACTTCGAAGACAATGTGGAAACCCTGCGACGGAAGCTTCCCGCGCCGCTGATCGGCATCATGCCCTTCGCACCAGACGACGCGCAGGCGTTTGCTGCGATGAATACGGGCATGATGATTGCGCAGAATCCTTAGTCGGCGTCCAACGGCGAAGGCATGAGGTGCCGCCCGCCGTTTTCTTGCCATGGCTATAGGGCTTGTGCGACAATCGCCGCGCCAAAAAGCGACGGGTTTGTGTCTGGCGGCGCCCTTTACAGGGCATGCAAAAACGGGATTCGGCATGAACTGCAAATGAACTACGACGCGACGGAGGGGGCATCGGATTTCACGTTCGTTGCACGGCGCAACAATTCCATCTCTTCGGGCGGCAGATCTCTCGTTCTTGGCTCCCTCGCGGCGGTGCTCCTCGCAATTTCCCTCGGATTCGCACTCAACGGCGCCTGGCTGATTTTCCCGTTCGCTGGCCTGGACATCCTGGTGGTGTTTCTGGCATTTCGGTATGTGGAACAGCGTGCGGGCGACTACGAATGCATCGCTTTCCAAGGCGAAAATGTCGTCATTGACACCCGGCGCGAGGGCAAAACCGAACGATTTGAATTCAACCGCTACTGGGTACAGGTCACGCTGGTCGAGGCCAATGGCGAAGAGCGAGGCCGGCTGTTGCTGCGGTCCCACGGCAAGGAAGTCACGTTCGGCGTTCACCTGACAGGTGAGCAGCGTGCTGTAATGGCGCGCCGGCTGAAAGAACACCTGAAAATCCGTTAATACAAGGCACTCGTTTGGGGGAAGCATGATCAAGACGTTGTTTAATAAAATCGGCGCAGGGGCTTTGACGATGCTCATCCCGGGCATGCTCTGGGCGCAGGACAAAGCCAAGTGGAATTTCCAGGAGCCACACACGTCGGTGGCCCGCGAAATGTACGACCTCCATACCATTGTGCTGGTGATCTGCGTGGTCATCTGCGTGGGCGTGTTCGGGGCGATGGTCTATTCCATCGTTTACCACCGCAAGTCCATCGGCCATAAAGCGGCTCACTTCCACGAAAACACGACAGTCGAAATTCTCTGGACCGTCATCCCGATTTTCATCCTGATCGGCATGGCGCTGCCCGCGACCAAGAGCGTATTGGCAATGCGCGACACGTCGTCGCCGGACATGACCATCAAGGTCACCGGCTACCAATGGAAATGGGGATACGAATATCTCAAGGGCGAGGGCGATCTGGCAGGCGTTGCCGACGGCGTGCAACTCTTCAGCGTCCTTTCCACGCCGCGCGAGCAGATCTACGGAAATGAACCCAAAGGCGAAAACTATCTGCTAGAAGTCGACACCCCCCTGGTGGTTCCGGCGGGCAAGAAAGTGCGCGTGCTGCTGACGGCCAACGACGTGATCCATGCCTGGTGGGTTCCGGCGTTCGGTGTCAAGCAGGATGCCGTTCCCGGATTTATCCGCGATGCCTGGTTCAAGGTCGATAAACCGGGCACCTACCGAGGCCAGTGCGCCGAGCTCTGCGGCAAGGAACATGGTTTCATGCCCATCGTCGTAGAGGTGGTGGAGCCGGCCAAATTTGCCGAGTGGGCGGGAAAGCATAAAACGGCGGCGGCACCGGCAACAGCGACTGCCGCTGTTGCAGCGGCTGGCGGCGGCGACGGCAAGGGTACCTACGAAAAGGTCTGTTCGGTATGTCACGCCATCGGCGTGGCCGGCGCGCCGAAATTCGGCGACAAGGCAGCGTGGAAGCCACGCATCGCCGCCGGCGCGGACGCGCTGCATAACAGCGCGTTGAAAGGCAAGAACGCCATGCCCCCGAAGGGCGGAATGGGCGATCTGCCAGACGGCGATGTGGTCGCCGCAGTTGATTACATGATGAAGGCGGCCAGGTAGCCGTCTATCGAACCGGTTTAACGCAAAGAAATTCGCAGGATCTTTAGGAGAAGCAATCATGAGCGAAGTCATCGGCCACGAACACGAACACGACCACGCACACGGACATGAATATCATCCGGGCGGCCTGATGCGCTGGGTCAAGACCACGAACCACAAGGACATCGGCACAATGTACCTGTGGTTCAGTTTCGTCATGTTCCTGACTGGCGGTTTCATGGCGATGGTGATCCGCGCCGAGTTGTTCAAGCCGGGCATGCAGATCGTGAATCCCGAAGTGTTCAACCAGATGACCACCCTGCACGGGCTGATCATGGTGTTCGGCGCGATCATGCCGGCCTTCGTTGGCTTCGCGAACTGGCTGATCCCGATGCAGATCGGCGCGCCCGACATGGCTTTCCCGCGCATGAACAACTGGAGCTTCTGGCTGTTGCCTCCCGCTGCATTGCTCCTGATCCTTTCCCTGTTCGTGCCGGGTGGCGCGCCTGGTGTGGGCTGGACGCTTTATCCGCCGCTGACGGTGGAGCAAGGCATGGGCATGGACCTGACGATTTTTGCGGTCCACATCCTCGGCATGTCGTCGATCATGGGTTCGATCAACATCGTTACCACCATCCTGAACCTGCGCGCGCCGGGAATGACGCTCATGAAGATGCCGTTGTTCGTCTGGACCTGGTTGATCACGGCTTATCTGCTGATCGCGGTCATGCCGGTATTTGCAGGCGCGGTGACCATGACACTGACTGACCGCCATTTCGGTACGCACTTCTTCAATGCGGCAGGTGGCGGCGATCCGGTGCTCTACCAGCATATTTTCTGGTTTTTCGGTCACCCCGAGGTTTACATCATCGCGATTCCGGCGTTTGGCGTGGTTTCGCAAGTCATCCCGGCCTTCTCGCGCAAGCCGCTGTTCGGCTACACCTCGATGGTTTACGCCGTCGCCTCGATCGCGATCCTGTCCTTCCTGGTCTGGGCGCACCACATGTACACCACCGGCCTGCCGGTCACGGCGCAGCTCTACTACATGTACGCGACCATGCTGATCGCGGTGCCCACCGGCGTGAAGGTGTTCAACTGGGTGGCGACGATGTGGAAAGGCTCGCTGACCTTCGAGACGCCGATGCTGTTCTCGCTCGGTTTCCTGTTCCTGTTCACGATCGGCGGCTTCAGCGGCCTGGTGTTGGCAATCGTGCCGGTCGATATCCAGTTGCAGGACACCTATTATGTTGTGGCCCATTTCCACTACGTGATGGTGGCGGGCGCGCTGTTCTCGGCTTTCGCGGGGATCTACTTCTGGTTGCCGAAATGGACCGGCCATATGTACGACGAGACGCTCGGCAAAGTGCACTTCTGGCTGTCGTTCATTTTCTTCAACATGATTTTCTTCGTGCAGCATTTCCTCGGCCTGGCCGGCATGCCGCGCCGCATCCCGGATTACGCGCCGCAGTTCACGGACTTCAACATGATTTCGTCGATCGGCGCGTTCGGATTCGGACTGTCGCAATTGTTGTTCCTGTACGTCGTGATAAAGACCATCCGCAGCCATGAACCGGCCCCGCAGAAGCCCTGGGAAGGCGCGGATTCACTGGAATGGACGCACTTGCCGACGCCGGCGCCTTATCACAGCTTCGTCACCCCGCCGACGGTGAAATGATCCGGACCGTATGATCCTAACCTTGGCCATGGATGAAGAGCGGGCGAAGCAATTGCGGGCCAAGAACGTCAAAACGGCGCTGATCCTGACATCGGTGGCGCTGGCGTTTTTGCTGGGCATGGTCCTGAAGCGGCTGACATGAGCAAGAAAGACGAGAATCGCGGGATCCTAGTCAAGATGCTGGTGGTGACGGTCGTGATGTTCGGCTTCGGCTATGCGCTCGTGCCGCTGTACAAGAAGATCTGCGAAGTGACGGGCGTGAATGAGGTCGAGCGGGCGAATGCGCTGCCGCTGAACACGCAAGTCGATTCGAGCCGGGTCGTTACGCTGGAACTCGACGCCAATGTTCGCAGCAACCTGCCGTGGAAGTTCCGCCCGCTGCAGTCGAGCGTCAAGGTGCATCCGGGGCAACTGGTGCAGGTCATGTATGAGGTGCGCAACACTTCGGACCGGCCGATAACCGGACAGGCGATCCCGAGCTACGGGCCGCAGGTCGCCGGCCAG
>JAYVMZ010000148.1:0-11444 GCA_043758735.1 Betaproteobacteria bacterium | reverse complement strand
ATACAGCGCGGTGTCTTTCATGTTCAGGCCGGAAATGTTGAAAAACCGGATTCTCCATCACTGAGTGAAAAATCACAGTGGAATTGATGAAGAACCCTTCGTATTATTCTGCTTCGCATCATCGTTGAGCGCGACCGTACTCGCGCAGAACACGGATGACGAAAAATACATCGGCGGCGGCGCACGGGTGCGGCCAGCTTACGAGGGCGCGAACAGCAGCCGTGTCGACCCCATCCCTTACCTGCGGCTCTACGGCGAGCACTTTTTCGCGCGCACGACGCAAGGCATCCTGGAAGGCGGCTGGCGCACGCAACCGTTCGGCGGTGTAGTGTTCGGCGCGCAGGTCGCGTACGAGGAAGGCCGGGTTGCCGACGAGTCTGCTTTCCTGTCCGGGCATCGCCTCGAGGATCTCAAGCCCAGCGCATCGCTCGGCCTGCACGCGGAAGGCGACTGGAAACTGGGGCCGGTGCCGTTAAATGTGCTTCTGCGCTACCGGCACGACATCGATTCGGACAATGGAGCGCAGACCGACTTGCGCATGACGGCGGGCATCCTCGACTGGAATCGCGTGCGCGCCGCAGTATTCGGCCAGGCCACCTGGGCCGATGGGAAATCCACACAACGCTATTTCGGCATTACGCCGCAACAGGCAGCGGCATCGGGCCTGCCGGCTTACGGTGCAGGCGCGGGAACGCGTTCCGTCCAGCTCGGCCTGCTCGGCGACGTGGATGTGGCAAAACACTGGGTCGGGCTTTGGGGCATTACCTATCTGCAATTGCAAGGCGACGCCGCGGACTCGCCGCTGACGCGGGAGCGTAACAACTGGTATGCCAATGCCGGTGTCGCCTATCGCTTTTAGCGTTAACTGAAAGCGATAGAGGAAAGACAAGGGAATACTCATGTGCACCCGAAGGCGTGTGAAGCGCAGCAGGCGAGAGTAAAGAGATAAGGCGGAGGCCTTTACTCAGCCCTCCGTGCTGGTTACTCAGCCCCCTCCTTTCCTCTCGCCTCCCCCTCTTGCTTTTTGCCTTGCCGCAACCGGCCGACTGTGGCCAAATCGCGTTTTTCTTCAACCCCGCGCACCTCCATCGGAATCATGGCAACACACTGGAGCCAGCAGTTGCATACGCTGCTCAAGCAGCAGAATATCCGCCAGGTGAGTTTTGTTCCCGACGCGGGGCACACCGCCCTGATCAAGCTGTGCGAGGCCGATGACGCCATGCGCGCCGTGCGCCTGACGACCGAGGAAGAAGGCGTGGCCCTCGCAGTGGGCGCCTGGCTGGGCGGGGACAAGAGCGTGCTGCTGATGCAGTCGAGCGGCGTGGGCAATTGCATCAACATGCTGTCCATGCTGTCCGTCTGCCAGATTCCGCTGGCCATGCTGGTCACGATGCGCGGTGATTGGGCGGAGTTCAATCCATGGCAAGTGCCAATGGGGCGGGCCACCCAACCGGTGCTGGAAGAAATGGGCGTGCTGGTCAATCGCGCCGACCGCGAAGACGAAATCGTGCCGCTCGCGGAAGGGGCATTGCGCATCGCCTATAACACCCTGCGCCCCGCCGCCGTGCTGATCGGGCAGCGCCTGCTCGGCGCCAAGACTTTCGACCAATGACGACTTTCGCCCAATGACGCAGGATCATTCCATGCAGCCCGCACCGAAACTCGAACGCCGTGCAGTCGTGAGGGCATTGCTGGCCGATCGCGGCGAATTGATGGTCATTGCCGGACTCGGCGCGCCGGCATGGGACGCAACCGACGCCGGTGATCACCCCCTGAATTTTCCGATGTGGGGCGGCATGGGCGGGGCCGTGGCCATGGGCCTGGGACTCGCGCTCGCGCAACCGGACCGGCGTGTGCTCGTCCTGACGGGGGACGGTGAATTGCTGATGGGCATGGGATCGCTGGCGACCGTCGGGGTGCAGCGCCCGCACAATCTTGCGGTCGTAGTGCTCGACAACGAGCATTACGGCGAAACCGGCATGCAGCCCTCGCATACGGCCTTCGGCATCGATCTCTCTGCCGCCGCGAAAGCCTGCGGATTTGCTGCGTCGTCGCTGGTTACTACCATGCAACAGGTCGCGACCCTGCGCGCTGACATACATGGGGCGGAAGGTCCGCTGTTCGCGCAAATCAAGATTGCCGCCGACAAACTCCCGCTTGTCCTGCCCCCGCGCGACGGTACGCATTTGAAGAACCGCTTCCGCGAAGCGCTGCTTGGAAAGGTCGGCCACTTCCAGCGCTGAGGGGCCCCGGGCGACGCCCCCGCATCGGCCGCTGAATCATATCGCCACCGCCCGAACCTGGGCGAGGTCGGTTTTGCCTTGCAGCGCCTTTTCGATGCCATCCTGCTTGAGCGTGAGCATGCCTTCGACCTGCGCGGCCTTCTGGATGTCCTTCGACCCGGGCGCGGGTCTGGATGAGTGCCCTGAGGGTGCGCGAATTCACCAGCAGTTCGTGAATGCCGAGGCGGCCGCGGTATCCGCGCATTGCGCATTTATCGCAACCCGCGGCGTCGTAAAGGGTCAATTGTCCCTGTTTGTCGCCGTAGCTGGACTCCCAGCGCTTGCGCGTCTCCGCCGGCATGAGCGGCGTGCCGTCGCAGTATTCCTTGAGCAACACTCTGACTTCCTCCTCGGAGAGTTTGTGCGGCTTCTTGCAATCGGGGCACAATGCCCGCGCCAGTCGCTGCGCCAGCACGCCGAGCAGCGCGTCGGCGAAATTGAACGGGTCCATGCCGAGGTCGAGCAGCCGGGTCACCGACTCGGGCGCACTGTTGGTATGCAGCGTCGAGAAGACCAGGTGGCCGGTGAGCGAGGCTTCCACGCCGGTTCTCGCCGTCTCGGGATCGCGCATTTCCCCCACCATGATCACGTCGGGATCGAGGCGCAGGAACGAGCGCAGCGGCGAAGGTGAGGCCGATCTTCGCGTTCACCTGCACCTGGCGCAATCCCTTCTGCGTGATCTCGATCGGATCTTCCGCTGTCCAGATCTTTTTCTTGCCATTGTTAATGTATCCGAGCACCGAATGCAGCGTGGTGGTCTTGCCCGATCCGGTCGGGCCGCAAATCAGCAACAGGCCGTAAGGCATGCTGGCGATGCGCTTTACTTCGGCAAGGACCGGCTCGCGCAGGCCCATCTTGTCTAGCACGATGGGCTTGGCCGCTGCGAGCACCCGCATCACAACGTCTTCCAGACCGTCGGTCGTGGGCATGATCGCCACCCGCAGCTCCACGTTCGCCGTCCCGAAACGGTTGAAGACGATCTTGCCGTCCTGGGGCTTGCGCCGCTCGGCGATGTCGAGGTTCGACATGATCTTGATGCGCGAGATCATCGCATTGCGGAAATGCGATGGCACGTCGATGTAATCCTCAAGCTCGCCGTCGACGCGCAACTTCACCTTGGTATTCTCCTTGCCCTGGTAAGTCTCTATGTGGATGTCGGATGCATTGCGCTCGCTTGCGTCCTGGATGATCTGGTTGACGATGCGCACCAGCGCGTTATCGGAAACGCCGACGGCCGGTTCATCGTGCTCCTCTTGGGCCTCCGCCGTGGCGGACGCCGCGAGGTCCTTGATGTTGCGCGCGGCTTCGTGGTGGCCGTATCGCAATTTGATGGCGGCTAGAATGCTCTCCTGGTTTGCCATGACGGGAACGACGCGCAGCCGGGTGTAGAAGCGCAACTCCTGCACCGGCACCGGATCGGTGGGGTTCTCCATCGCCACCACGATCTCGTCCTTGGTCCGGAACAAGGGCATGACACGATGCTTTTCGGCAAGCCGCCTTTCGACGAGCACCAGAACCTGCTGGTCGATATCGAAGCGGGTAGGATCGACGAACGGAATGCCGAGCTTGCGCACCAGCAGCCGGTTTACGGTGGCGCGGTCGATCACGCCCATCTCGACCAGGATCTCGCCGAGCGGAAGCTTGCGGTCATGCTGCTGCAGGCTGACTGCCTTGTCGAGCTCCACCTTGCTGATAACCTCTTCGCGCAGCAGGACCTGGCCGAGCTGGTTTTCCGGGTGATTCTGGTCCCGGTCCTTGAGGACCTGCTCGAGGAATTCGCGGGAGATAATCTCGCTCGCCGTCAGATAATCGCCGATGCGCTGGCTGCGCAGGTGTTTCTGCAGATCCAGGCCGACCTGAACAAAGTCCACCGTATCGTGGTGTTGCGCGGAAAGCATCTCGCCCAGGGACGGACCGATCGAATAGTCGGCATAGGCGTGCGTGGGAATGAAGGTGCGCTGTACCTTGTCGTCCTCCGCGGTTAGATAAAGGTAGAGGCCGGTCATCTCGATCAGGAACCCGCGGGTTTCACCGGCGAGCTTCTCGCCGTCCTTGAACGATACCTTCACGACCGGGGTGCCGGTTGGCGGGGCGACGCCGGCTTCCTGCATCTTCTCGAGTTCCCTCGGCAGGAGCCGCACGTGACGCAGCAACTGCAACTTCTTGATGCTGGCGATCTCCAGCGTCGCGATAGAAGTCAATCCGGCGGCCGTGAAATCAAGCGTCCCGTGCTCAGGCAAAAAACGGATGAGCCGTCCCGGCATCTGCCGGCCATCGCCGCCGACAAGCATGCATTCGCGCGGAAGGTTCGCGTCATGTACGTCCGCGTACTGGTAGTAAGGCGGGGTCGGCCAGACGAAGCTCTTTTTCTCGGACATGAGTCGTTCCTGTGGCTTGGGACGTGCGCGAACGTTATTCCCGGCAGTTGCTACGCTAGTGGCATAGGATAGTCCAGTTCGGTCGGACCCGCTCACAAGCCCGGCCGGGGCGAACGGTAACGCGGCCATGGCACCCAGTACCTGGGCGAGAACAAGATGGCTAGCAACGAGGGGTTCGTCGCGCCCACGCTCGGCCTGGCATCCTGGCATGGCGCTCATCGACCGCGCGGGGAAGTTTGGAGAAGCCGAACAACCGACAGGCGGGTACATCGCCGGACCGGCGAAGGTTCGTGCTTGCGGGAGATGTCTTCCACCTTAGAACCGGTCCTGCTCGGAACCGGGGTGTATACGCACCGCTGATCAGCTGCGTCGGCTCGTCCTGCGCGAACGATGATGGGCTGCGCGCAGGGTTGCGCGGTTCGCGGCCGCCGCAACGGACCTGACAAATCGCGCTCCGCGATCGGTTTCCGTATGGCGGCTCGCCCAGATCCGCGGCCAGCCCGCCGGGCCGCTACGGCGACGCCTTTCCAGTTCCCAACTCAACGCCGGTCCATCTCCGCAGCGTCCGCGTCGCCCGCAGCATTCCCATCGCGCTGCGCAACCCAGATGATTTCGTCGACCAGGTCCGGCAACAACGCGACGCAAGTCGTATAGGGATCTTTGGGAAACCCGTTTACGGATTCTGCCATTTTTTCGCAGATCAGCCGGCCGCCGGGCCACTCCGTCTGCATGATGAACACGCCCGCTGCATCCTGCGACACCGACGTGAGGTGAAATACCGGCCGATCGAGCCCGGCGCGCTGCGCGATCGTCCTGATCGCGCTTTTGAGAAGTTCTTGCCTGTCCATGTCTGCCCCCCCCGAGTCGGCGGTGTGACAGGTTGGACGTTAGCTTAGTTCCAAGACAGTTTCACGACACTGATTTGAATTTCGACCATCACGACTGTCGCTCGAGGGCGACGCCGGCATGCGAATCCCGGCCATCCGATCAGCCGCCGCTCAACGCAGCGACGATCATGACTTCGTCTTCGGAGCCCAGGACCCGGTCGAGCCGCTCGACCATTTCGCCGTTGACGAAAAAGCGGATGTGCTTGCGGATGCGATCTTGCTCGTCGACGATGCGATGACGCATGCCGGGATAGCGCGCATCGAGCACATTGAGCAAAGCGGCCAGAGATTCGCTCTCGACTTCGACTTGCCGCTGACCGCCGGTGTAGGAAAAAAGCGGGCTTGGGATCGCCACCCGGATCACGCGACGGTTACCGAGTAGATATGCGGCAGGTGTTCGGCAATGCGCGACCAGCTTTCTGCCTCATTGGAACTCGCCCAGATTTCTCCGCTGGTTGTACCGAAATAGACGCCGACAGGATCGACCCGATCCGCGCACATTGCCTGTCGCTTCACGGTCCACCACGCGTGCTGCCCTGGCATCCCGTTGTCGAAACGCTGCCAGGAAGCACCGCCATCGCGGGTGCGATAGACCGCAGGCCGTCCATCCGGGCTCGTGCGCGGCCAGACTTCGGTGCCGTCCATCGGGAAGACCCAGGCGCAATCGGGATCGCGCGGATGCAGGACGATGGGAAAACCGATGTCGCCAATCTCCTTCGGCATGTTCAGACCGATTCGCTTCCATTCCACCGCCGGGCGATCCAGGCGATAGATTCCGCAATGGTTCTGATGATAGAGCCGCTGGGGATTGCGCGGGTGAAGTGCTAGCGCATGCGGGTCGTGGCCGTACTCGAGACCCGGGTCCGGCAGGAAATCCGCCGCAACGCCCTTGTTCAGCGGGCGCCAGGATTCCCCGCCATCCACGGTCTCGAAGATGCCGCCTATCGAAATTCCGAGGTAGAGGTGCCGCGCATCACCGGGATCGACGCAGATCGAATGCACCTGCGCCCCGTCAGGGCCCGGGACGATGGCGTGCTTTATCTGCGGATACAGTCCGTCGTTGAAACCGGCGACCTCCTCCCATGTGACGCCACCGTCAGGCGAACGGAAAAGCCCCGGTGGCGAAGTGCCCGCATACCAACCATCGGGTTGCGTGGAATGCGCGGGAGAAAGCCAGAATACGCTTTCCACGGAGCGACCTTCCTCGCCTTCGGCAACCTTTCTGAAAACGGGGGGCTGCCTGGCTTCGGTCCAGTTCCTGCCGCCATCGTGCGAACGAAACACCGTCGGTCCGAGGTGACCCGTCTTCGCCGCCATCAGCAGCGTGCGTCCATCGCGCGGATCCGCCACAAGATGGTTGACGATGTTGCCGAGGAAATACGGACCGTTGAGGCGCCAATTCTTCCTCGCGGCGTCACCGCGATAGATAAATGCGCCTTTGCGCGTGCCTACCAGCAGGGTAACCGGGTCGGTCATGCCCCTCATCTCATCCCTGAATCAGAACGATGTCCCAGACGACGAGTTTCGCATCCGCTTCCTCGTCCGCCGTCGGCGGCAGGACTCGCGCTATCAGACTGTCCTTTGCCCAGGACTGCTGCAACAGCGGGTCTTTCTTGTTGAGCGGTTCATCCGGAAAGTACATTTGCGTGATCAGCCGGTTGACCTTGCCGGTGATGTCGTAGTGGATGTGCGGCGGCCGCCAGTAATCGGCCACGACCGGATAGGCGCCGGGCTTGACCGTTCTGTAGCGATAACGCCCTTGCGAGTCGGTGACGACGTTCGCGCATCCGTCGAAATTGGGATCGAGCGGCGTCGGATTGCGGTCGTGCGGATGCGTATAACGCCCCGCGCCGTTGGCCTGCCAGATCTCCAGGTTCACGCCCGGACACGGATCGCCGTGCAAATTCAATATCCTTCCGGTGACGTAGATCACCTGTCCCTGTGCCTGTCCCGCCCTTCCCTTGAGCCGCGTGAGATCGGTGCCGCCATCGGCGGGTTTTTGCACGGGATAAAACGGACCCAGAATCTGGTCGGGCGTGGGCATGGGCCCCTTGAAGTCGAGGCCGACACTATCTTTATCCGCAGCGGCCAGGGGCGACCCGAGTGCCAACGCCCCCATGGCCAACGATATCTTCAATACTTCGCGCCGCGAGACCCTGTGTTCCGGACACGTCGGCAACAGTGCAAACGGAGCGGTCGGAATCAGGCTGGGTTTTTCTTCACTCATGCTCATCCTCCTGTGCAATAGACCGCCAGCTCGGGCCGGCGACTGCTGACTTTCTCAGCCGAAACTGAATCCCGGGGTGCGCGTGTAGTGATGCAGGCCTTCATCCTGGATGACGAAGGAGCGCATGCGCTGGCTACCGCTGCTGTGATGCGAATGAAGCAGCGTGGCCGGCGTGATCTGCGCCGCGCCGGAAGACCAGTTCACGCGCTTGCCGTCGATCATGGAATGGATGCCTTCGCCCTGAATCGCCAGGGTCACGGCTACGCCATTATGGCGATGCGGGCGTTGATCGCAACCCGGCGCCAGCGTATTGATGGCGGTATTGATGGAGGGAATGGTGTTGGAACTCGGCCCCAGCGCCGTGGTGGAAAATTGCACTGAGTTGCCGGTCGTGTTCGCGCTGACCGGACGGCTCCAGACTGCCTGGAATTGACGCTCTATTTCGGCTGCGGGCCAATACGCTGTTTGGACCACGGCTTGTCCCGGCAGCGGCGCGCGCAGGCGCTCGAAAGCCAGCAGCGGTTCATTGGTGACCGCGAACAGCAGACTATTTGCGCTGCCGGCGCGATGCAAGGTCTCGCCACCGCCCGGGAAACAGAATACGTCGCCACATGCCCAGCCGATGACATCATTACCGTTGCGGCTCTCGCCGCTTCCCGACATCACGTAGTAGATTTCTCCCGACGCCACGAACGCGGTGCGCCATTGTTCCGCGGCGCGCAGCTTCACATAGCGGCAAAGTAAAGTCGGCGTGGTAGCGGGGTACTTGGTGGAAAGGTCGGTGGAGATATCCAGCGCGATCAAACCAGTGGGTGTCCCGGCATCAAATGCGCGATCGCGCTCGGCAAGGAACTGATGCACCGGCACGGCAGGCCAGGAGAATGCAAAACCGTTTTCGTTGGTGAGGTAACGGGCGCGGCTGGCGTACAGCGCTTGCGCATCGAGTTCGGCGCGCACGGTGGTGGCGGTCATGGCAAGTCTCCTCTTGTGGCCGCTTAATATACTGCTAACGGCACGACAGCGCCCCCTGACGATTCCCCGCCGAGGCAATCACGCCTTCTTCATTTTCTGCGCGAACTTGGCCCTGAATTTGGCAACCTTGGGTGCTACGACGAACTGGCAGTAAGATTGGTTCGGGTTGTTCTCGAAATATTCCTGGTGATATTTTTCCGCGACGTGGAACTGCACGGCCGGGACGACTTCGGTCACAAGCTGCGACGGGAAAGCCTTGTCCGCCGTCAGCTCCGCGATTATTTTTTCCGCTTCGGCTTTCTGTTCGGGCGAATGGTAGAAGATCGACGAGCGATATTGCGTGCCGACGTCATTGCCCTGGCGATTAAGCGTGGTCGGGTCGTGGATAACGAAGAATACTTCGAGCAGGTCGCGGAAGCTGAGCACCTTCGGATCGAAGGTGACCTGGACGACTTCGGCGTGGCCGGTGTCGCCATCGCACACATCGTTATAGCTAGGCTTCGGCGTGTGTCCGCCCATGTAGCCTGATTCGACGCTCTCGACGCCTTCGAGCCGGTCGTACACCGCTTCCAGACACCAGAAGCAGCCGCCTGCCAGGGTCGCGACTTCCCTGGTGGAAACTTCCTTGCCGGATTGATCCTGAATCTGTCCCATTGCAACCTCCACGATGTTCGTCCCACAGTGTAGCGGCACCGCAGTCGGTCGGGGAAGCAGGCGCAGACTTACCGGTTCACCACCTGAGGAGAAACAGCGTTGCCGGCCTGCCTGCCAAGTTCGGACGAAATGCGGCCATTGGTTCCGATGACTTCCCGGTAGGCGTCGGCGAGACGTCCAGCCAGGGTGCCGGCGTTCCATTCGGCGGCATAGACACGCCCCTCGACGCCGAGCCCTGCGCGCAGCGCGGCGTCGTTCATCAGCTTCACGATATTGCGCGCGAAATCGGCTTCATTGTCTTCCGGCACCAGCGCGCCGCGCCCCGGGCCGACGACGTCGCGGGTACCCATGACAGCGGTAGAGATGACGGGCACACCCAGCGCCATCGCTTCGAGCAGCACCAGGCCTTGGGTTTCGGTGCGCGAGGCAAACACGAAGGCATCGGCGGAGCGGTAGCAGTCGAGCAGCGCCGCGCGCCGGTCGAGATAACCGACGAACAACACGTGGTCCTGCAGGTTGCGTTTTACGGCGAGTTTCCTGAGCGACACCAGCGCCGGACCCTCGCCGGCAATCGTGAGCAGCAATCCGGGAATGTGGACTAACGCCTGTTCCAGCGCGCGCAGAAGGAAGTCGATGTTCTTCTCGTGCGCCACGCGGCCGACGAACAGCAGCATCGGCCGGTCCGTTCCAATGCCGTGCCGCGCGCGAAACGCAGCACCGTCGCCTCCCGACAAATCCGCCATCGGGATACCGGTCGGGATTACATGCATCGGCGCCCGCACGCCGTACTCGGCGAGCTTGTCGCGCATCGCGGAGGACGGCACGATCAACGCGTTCATGCGGTTGCACTGCGTGCGCGAAAAGTGGCGCGACAGCGCGCGCACATTACCGGGCTTCATCATGCGGTCTTCGGGATCGAGCGGAATAAAGCGGGAGGCCACCCGCAACGTGTGGCGGTATTCGGCGTAGCGCGCTGGATAGGCCGGCGCGATCAGGTCCACTTCATGGCCGAGCGTAGCAAGTCCGCGGCGAAAAGTCTGGATTGACGTCGATACGCCATTGACCCTCGGAAAGTACACGTCCGAGATCATCAGGATTCTCATCGCACTTTCCCTGGCAACAGTAATGTTGCAAGGATATTCGCGCATTGTTACATCGCTGCGACAGGACTATCTAATTCGTTTCACCGCAAAGAGTCTTTGCGGTGAAAGGATTAGCTTTAAAAGAGGTACTGCCCGAGCCACCAGAAGGTTGCAGCGATAAATGCAGTGCTCGGTATGGTCAGGACCCAGGCCCAGACGATTCGGCCAGCGACCCCCCAGCGTACAGCGGAAAGTTTCTGCGCCGAGCCGACGCCAACGATGGAGCCGGTAATGGTATGCGTGGTGGAGACCGGAACGCCCAACGCCGTCGCAAGGAACAACGTGATCGCGCCGCTGGTTTCCGCGCAGAAGCCGCCCACCGGTTTGAGCTTGGTGATTTTCTGGCCCATGGTCTTGACGATGCGCCAGCCGCCGAACAGGGTGCCCATTGCGATGGCGCCGTAGCAGGCGAAAGGCACCCACAGCGGTAGTGGGTCCTTCGGTCCCGTCATCTGTGCCGCGATCAACAGCATCCAGATCACGCCCATGGTCTTCTGCGCATCGTTGCCGCCGTGGCCCAGGCTGTAAAAAGCCGCCGAGACGAATTGCAGCCGCCGGAACCAGCGGTCGATGCGCCGCGGCGTCTGCCGCCGGCAGATCCACGCCACCGCGATGGTCATGTCTTCGGCCAGCACGCGCAGAATCTGGTCGCGTTCCTCGAAACTGACGTTGAACAGCTTCTGGTACACGGCCAGGCTGGGGGCATCCATGGCCGGGCAATTGGCGTCCTGCTCCATGCCCAGTTCCAGGCGCTGGGCGTTTTTCAGCCATTCGCGGTAAGGATGGGCAGACTTCAGTTCGGTCTCGATATCCTCGGGCAGCAGGATGCGGCCGGTTTCCAGGTCGACGGCAATCATCTGGCCGGGCTTGATGCGGCCTTTTTGCACCACGTTTTCCGGCGG
>JAYVMZ010000147.1:0-3330 GCA_043758735.1 Betaproteobacteria bacterium | reverse complement strand
GATGCCGGCGCTGAAAAGCGAGAACATCCGGGCCGAGATGTCCTTGCCGGATTTGGTCCGGTAGATTTTCCATACCTGCGGGATGAAAGCTGTCGTGGTCAGCAATCCGGCCGCCAGGCCGATGCTGTCTATCAATCCGTTCATGGTTTTATTTTACGTCCTGAAAAAGCGTGGCGAGGCCGCGCAGCGCAGGGGTTTCCGCCAGGATCACGTAGGTCGGCACGGCCGAGACGTAACGGGAAAATCTGCCCTTGGTTTCGAAGCGGGAGCGAAACGGCGAGCCCGCAAAGTAGTTCCCCAACCTGGGCACGATGCCGCCACCGATGTAACAGCCGGCTCGTGCACCCAGGGTGACCACCAAATTGGCGGCCGCAGTACCGAGGATGGCGCAAAACATTTCCACGGCCTCTGCGCACTGCGCATCCGTGCGAGCGAGCGCGGCGGCGGTGATCTTGTCCGGGCCAAGCGCTTGCGGCGAAACACCGTCCAGCGCGCATAACGCCTGGTAGAGATTTTCCAGACCCATGCCGCTGACCACGCGTTCGGTCGAAACGTGGTCGAATTTGCCGAGCAGCCACCCGAGTACGCCAAGCTCGCGCTTGTTCATCGGACTGAAAGCCGTGTGGCCGCCCTCTCCCTGCAGGGCGACGAAGCGGCGGCCTGCAGGAATCAGTCCGGAGACGCCGAGGCCGGTGCCCGGCCCGATGACGGCGATCGGCGCGCCGGCAACGGCCTTGCCGCCACCGACTGATTGCAGCTCATCGGCACGCAGCGTCGGCACAGCCAGCGCCAGAGCGGTGAAATCATTGACGACTTGCAGGCGATCCAGTCCAAGGTTACTGCGCGTGCCTTCGATGGAGAAGCCCCATGCCCCGTTGGTGAGCTTGATGAAATCGCCGATGGGTTCGACGGCGACGTCGATTGCGGCCTCCTGCACTACGGGATTGCCAAGGTCCCGGAGGTAGCGCCGCGCCGCGTCTTCCAGGCTGGGAAAATCTGCGCATCGCACAGATTTCTCGTCCTGCGGTTGCAGCGAACCCGCCGGCACCAGCGCGAACCGCGCATTGGTGCCGCCGATGTCAACGACCATTCGCATGATGTCCGCCATGTGCCCTTCCTCAACGGCTTCGGCGTGATCGCGGCGGCCGCCTGCCTAGATCACGCGCTTGACTGCCTCGGCAACGGCTTCGGCAGTAATGCCGAAGAACTTGAACAATTCGCCCGCCGGTGCCGATTCGCCGAAACGATCGAGTCCGATCACCGCGCCTTCGAGTCCCACATATTTTCGCCAGAAATCAGTCACGCCTGCCTCCACCGCGACGCGCCTGATACCTTTCGGCAGCACCGATTCACGGTAATTTGCGTCCTGGCGGTCGAATACGTTCGTACATGGCATCGACACCACCCTGACGGCAATGCCGGCATCGGCCAGCTGTTTTTGCGCGGCCATGGCCAGCGAAACTTCGGAGCCGGTGGCGAGGATGATCGCTTGCGGGTTGGCAGCGTCCGCCAATACATAGCCGCCGCGCGCAATCTGTTTGATATGCGTCGCATCGCGTGCCTGGAAGGGCAGGTTTTGGCGCGAGAACAGCAGGCAGGCCGGTCCGTCGCGGCGCTCGATCGCGGCCATCCAGGCCACTGCGGATTCAACCGAATCGCAAGGCCGCCAGACATCCAGGTGTGGAATCAGGCGCAGGCTTGCCGCATGCTCGACCGACTGGTGCGTGGGGCCGTCCTCGCCCAGGCCGATGGAATCGTGGGTGAACACGAACAGCGTGCGGATCTTCATCAGCGCCGCCATGCGCAGCGCGTTGCGCGAATAGTCCGAAAAAGTCAGGAAGGTGCCGCCATAGGGAATCAGGCCGCCGTGCAAAGTCAGGCCGTTCATGATCGCGGACATGCCGAACTCGCGCACACCATAGTTGACGTAGTTGCCGCCGCCGGCCTTGCCGACGCTCTTCGATCCCGACCACAACGTCAGGTTGGAACCGGCCAGGTCGGCCGATCCGCCGATCAGTTCCGGCAGCGCCGGTGCCAGCGCTTCGATCGCGTTCTGCGAGGCCTTGCGGCTGGCGATGGTCTCGGCTTTCTCGTTTATTTTGGCGAGGAACCCGTCCGCATGCTGGCGCCAGTTCTGCGGCAGTTCGCCCGCCATGCGGCGCGAGAACTCGCTCGCTTCCCTGAAAAACGCTTTCGAATACGCGGCGAACTTCCCATTCCATTCGGCTTCCCGCGCGGCGCCTTTGCTGCGCGCATCCCAGCCTGCGTAAACATCGACCGGAATTTCAAAGGGCGGATGATCCCAGCCGATATTCTGGCGCGTTGCCGCGACTTCCTTTTCTCCCAGCGCGGCGCCATGGCTATCGTGGCTGCCGGCCTTGTTGGGCGAGCCACGGCCGATGATGGTCTTGCAGCAAATGAGGCTCGGCCTGTCGGTGACTTTCCGGCTCGCCTCGATGGCGGCATGGACGGCATTGACGTCGTGGCCGTCTACGTGCGGTATCACGTGCCAGCCGTAAGCTTCGAAACGCTTCGGCGTATCGTCGGTGAACCAGCCGTCGACATGGCCGTCGATTGAAATGCCGTTGTCGTCGTAGAACGCCATCAGCTTGCCCAGCCCGAGGGTGCCAGCCAGCGAACAAGCCTCGTGCGATATGCCTTCCATCAGGCAACCGTCGCCCAGGAAAACATAGGTGCGATGATCGACCACTTCGTGTCCGGGACGGTTAAATTCCGCGGCCAGCAATCTTTCCGCGAGCGCCATGCCTACCGCGTTCGCCAAGCCCTGGCCGAGCGGTCCGGTGGTGGTCTCCACGCCCGGCGTCATGCCCAGCTCCGGGTGGCCGGGCGTCATCGAATGCAGTTGGCGGAAGCGCTTGATCTCTTCCATCGGCAACGCGTATCCAGTGAGATGCAACAGCGCATACAACAGCATGGAGCCGTGACCGTTGGACAAAACGAAACGATCGCGGTCGGCCCATTTCGGATTGGCCGGGTTATGGCGCAGATGGTGGTTCCACAATTCCTCGGCGATTTCGGCCATGCCCATGGGCATGCCCGGATGCCCCGAGTTGGCTTTTTGTACTGCGTCCATCGCCAGCGCGCGGATGGCGTTGGCAAGATCGGTCCTGGTTGCCATGTCTTCCTTTGGAGAAACAGAAAATACCCGGGAGCCCGGGATAAACCACTGGGTTAGTTTAGAGTCGCCTTTGGGGATCCGTAAACCCCCCCGCCTTCAGGCGGCAGATTCGCATTTCGTTATGCACCTTCGGCACGTAAGTATTGTTGCTGGTTTTGACTTTGACTTCAGTCGACCGCGAGGTCGACTAT
>JAYVMZ010000146.1:0-4966 GCA_043758735.1 Betaproteobacteria bacterium | reverse complement strand
TCCATCCCTTTGACAGGACAAAACCAACCGGGCGATAACCCTCTACCCGTTCCCGTGCAGCGCCCCAAAAAACACGAAGCACCCACACGCATCGGTTGTTTATATTGTTAAAGAGCGTTGGTTGCGGGGGCAGGATTTGAACCTACGACCTTCGGGTTATGAGCCCGACGAGCTGCCAGACTGCTCCACCCCGCGACCGATCGAAATTGGCAGTGCCAAATTTCGAGAGGCCGAATTATAGCAACCGGCGAAATCCCCAGTCAATCTATACCGGGGCGGAGATACAGCGTGCGAGCCTCAGTCTTCGTCAATCCAGTCGAGGATCGCCTGCCATTGCTCGAGGTCTTTGGCACTCAGATATTCAGGTAAATCGAACAAGCTGAGGCCATTGAACGCTGCATTGACGTAAACCTGAGTATCGCGGAGGTAGGTCAGTACTGGCAGCTTGAACTGCGCGAGGAAAGCTTCGAGCGTTGCGGCGGCCCGGGTCCGTGGGTTCACCCGCATGCCCACAATGCCTATGAAGGTCTTGTGCTTCCGCACCGACTTCTCGGCCAACAGCGTTTGCAAAAACTCGCTGGTTGCGACCATATCAAACACGGAAGGCTGTACCGGGATGATGATTTTGTGCGCGATTTTGAGTGTATGCGCAAGGTTTTTGCCATGAAGACCCGCCGCCGAATCCAGAATCAGCCAGCTTGAGCCATGTGGCATCCCCGATTCATCTCCATCCTTGGCATCCAGCCTTTGAATGACGGGCCGATCCGCAGGCCGGATTCCCAGCCAGTTGAGAGATGAATGCTGGCGATCCAGGTCCCACAGGAAGACCTTCTGCTTTCTGGCCGCAAGCGACCCGGCCAGATTGGTCGCAATGGTGGTTTTGCCTGATCCCCCCCTTGGGATTGGCGACGAGGATGGCTTTCATATTTGTTCTTCTCCCCAATTCAGCCATGCACTCCGGTGTACTTGGCGGTCGCCGGAAACCGTCAAAGGATCACGCCGAATCGGCTCGCCGTTCCTGCTCTGCAGAATCCGCCCCGGGCTGGTCCACATCCGGCTGGGTCCCTATGCTGGGCTCGAGATGCTCGATCTGATCTGTTACTGGCTCGGCTTCGACCAATGTCCCCAAGTCCTCAAGAAGCGGCAATTCGTCCAGCGAGCGAAGGTTCAGATCGTCAAGGAAACTGCGCGTCGTCGAATAAAGTGCCGGACGTCCAGGTACTTCGCGATGACCAACCTCGTCGATCCAACCTCGCGCTTCCAGTGCCTTTAGGATGCCGCTGGAAACGACCACGCCGCGGATATCCTCGATGTCGCCGCGCGTCACCGGTTGACGATAGGCGATGATCGCCAGTGTTTCCAGAACGGCCCTGGAATACTTCGGCGGCCGCTGCGGGTTCAGACGGTCCAGGAATTTCTGATATTCGCGACGAACCTGAAATCGCCATCCGCTGGCCACATTGGCCAGTTCCACGCCCTTCTCCGACCAGTCCGTTCGCAGTTCTTCCAGAATGCGGCGAAGGACATCCGCAGCAATTTCTTCGTCGAACAGCTTTCTCAAATCTGCCATAGACAGAGGTTCTGTGCTGCTCAGAAGCGCAGCTTCCAGCACGCGTTTTACATGCAGGGGATCAGACAGCGGCAAGTCCATGATTTAACTTTACGTAAATAGGCGAAAACGCACCCTGCTGGGTGACTTGAACAAGAGTCTCGCGGGCGAGTTCGAGTACGGCGAGAAAGGTGACCACCAGGACTGGCACGCCGACGTTGGCGTCGAAAAGGTCTTCGAAGCGGACAAATCGCAAGTTCTGCAGATTGCGCAGAATCCTGCTCATGTGCTCCCGCACCGATAACTGTTCGCGCGTGATGCGGTGATGGCGGGTTACACGTGCCCGCGCGACAAGGCCAAGCCAGGCATTGCGCAAATCATCCGGATCGACGTCGGGCAGACGCTGCGCTACTTCCTCGTCCAGCCATACCTGAACAAGCGAAAAATCCCGGCCGACCTGCGGCATTTCGTTGATTCCCTGCGCGGCCGCCTTCATGCCCTCGTATTCGAGCAGCCGGCGTACCAGCTCGGCGCGCGGATCATTCTCGTCCGCGCCGGCCTGCACGGGCCGCGGCAACAGCATGCGCGATTTGATTTCGATCAAAAGCGCCGCCATAAGCAGGTACTCGGCTGCCAATTCGAGTTGATTGGCCTGCATGGCCTCCACGTAATCCATGTATTGGCGGGTAAGGCTCGACATCGGGATGTCCAGAACGTCGAGGTTATGTTTGCGGATCAGGTAAAGCAGCAGATCCAGCGGCCCTTCAAACGTGTCCAGAAAAATACGCAGCGCATCCGGCGGAATGTACAGATCCCCGGGCATCTCGAGCACCGGTTCTCCACGGTAGAGCGCGAGCGGTTGGACAGAATTTTCGACGGTCATATTCCTATGGGGAAACTGGGCCTGCCGGTCATCGTGGACCCACAGGGCCTATGCGGGCCACTGATGTAGTCCGCTAGTCTGATCAAGCGTCGAATTATCGGTCAAAACCGGTACGCTAGCCAGCCGGAAGCGGTTTCCGGCTGGTGGATGTCCGGGTCAACTATTCCTTTCTGAAACTGAGCTTGCCTGCGGTCAACGACACATGGATGACGTCCTTTGGCCCAAACCGGCCCTCCAGAATCTCTTTCGCCAACGGATTCTCTATCGCTGACTGGATTGCGCGCTTCAGCGGCCGTGCACCGTAAACCGGATCAAATCCGACCGAGGCAAGCTCGGCCAGCACCGCATCGTCCACCTCCAATTGCATATCCATTGCGACAAGGCGCTTTTCGAGATAGCCGAGCTGAATCTTTGCGATCGACTTGATATGCTTTTCGTCGAGGGCATGGAACACCACCACCTCGTCAATGCGATTAATGAATTCCGGACGGAAATGGGTCTTAACCTCGCCCATTACGGCCAGCTTGATCAACTGGTAATCACTGTCGGACATCTGCTGGATCATCTGGCTGCCGAGGTTCGACGTCATGACGATCACCGTGTTTTTGAAATCCACCGTCCGGCCCTGGCCGTCCGTCATACGGCCGTCGTCCAGCACCTGCAATAGGACGTTGAATACGTCCGGATGGGCCTTTTCAACCTCATCGAGCAGGATGACCGAATAAGGTTTGCGCCGAACCAGCTCGGTCAGATAACCGCCTTCCTCATAGCCCACGTAACCCGGCGGGGCACCAATCAATCGCGCGACCGAATGCTTCTCCATGAACTCGGACATGTCGATGCGAATCAAATGATCCTCGGAATCGAACAGGAACGAAGCCAGAGCCTTGCACAGTTCGGTCTTGCCCACCCCGGTCGGGCCCAGAAACAGGAATGACCCATAGGGCCGGTTCGGATCGGCCAAACCCGCACGCGAACGGCGGATGGCATCCGACACCAGTCGGACGGCCTCGTCCTGGCCGATCACGCGCTCATGCAAGCGCCCTTCCATGTTCAACAGTTTTTCGCGTTCGCCCTGCAACATTTTCGATACAGGAATACCCGTCGCGCGGGATACCACTTCGGCGATTTCTTCCGCGCCGACTTCGGTGCGCAGCAATTTATGTTGCGGTTTGTCCGTCGCGCTTTCGGCCTTCTTGAGCTGTGACTCGAGCTGCGGAATTTTGCCGTACTGAATCTCGGAAACCTTCTGCCATTCGCCCTTGCGCTTGGCGGCTTCCATTTCCAGTTTCACTTTTTCCAACTCTTCCTTTACGTGCTGAGATCCCTGGACCTGGGCCTTCTCGGCCTTCCAGATCTCTTCGAGGTCGGCCGATTCACGTTCGAGTTTCTTGATCTCGTCTTCGATCAACGCCAGGCGCCTGCGCGAGGCTTCGTCCTTCTCCTTTTTTACCGCTTCCCGCTCGATTTTCAGCTGGATGATGCGGCGGTCGAGCTTGTCCATCTGCTCCGGTTTGGAATCGATTTCCATCTTGATGCGAGCAGCCGCTTCGTCGATCAGGTCGATCGCCTTGTCGGGCAGGAAACGATCGGTGATATAACGATGCGAAAGCTCCGCCGCGGCAACGATCGCCGGGTCGGTGATTTCCACACCATGATGCACCTCGTATTTCTCTTTCAGCCCGCGCAGGATGGCAATGGTGCTTTCGACCGACGGTTCGTCGACCAGGACTTTCTGAAAGCGTCGCTCAAGGGCCGCGTCTTTTTCGATGTATTTGCGGTACTCATCGAGCGTGGTTGCGCCGACGCAATGCAGCTCGCCGCGAGCCAGCGCCGGCTTGAGCATGTTGCCAGCGTCCATGGCGCCTTCGGCTTTGCCCGCGCCGACCATCGTGTGAAGCTCATCGATGAATACTATGGTGCGTCCTTCTTCGCGCGAGAGTTCCTTGAGAACGGATTTGAGTCGTTCCTCGAATTCACCGCGGTACTTGGCGCCCGCCAGCAGCGCAGCCATATCCAGGCTCAGAACGCGTTTGCCCTTCAGCGTTTCCGGCACTTCTTCATTGATGATGCGCTGGGCGAGGCCTTCCACGATCGCGGTTTTGCCGACGCCGGGTTCGCCTATCAGGACGGGATTGTTCTTGGTTCGCCGCTGCAGGATCTGGATGACGCGGCGAATCTCGTCGTCGCGGCCGATTACCGGGTCAAGCTTTCCAAGCCGCGCGCGCTCAGTCAGGTCGAGCGTGTATTTCTCAAGCGCTTCGCGCTGCCCCTCGGCCTCCTGGCCCTGGACGCCTTGTCCACCGCGCACGGTCTCGATGGCCTGCTCGAGGGCTTTTTTGCTCAGGCCATGGCTTCTGACCAGTTTGCCGACTTCGCCCTTGTCGTCCGCCAACGCGAGCAGGAACAATTCTGACGCAACAAACTGATCACCGCGCTTCTGCGCCTCCTTGTCGGTCAGGTTCAGCAGGTTGCCCAGTTCGCGGGATACATTGATCTCGCCACCTGTGCCCTCCACTTTCGGCAGGCGACCC
>JAYVMZ010000145.1:0-8079 GCA_043758735.1 Betaproteobacteria bacterium | reverse complement strand
CAGGACTGGTGGCCCGCGGATTTCGGTCACTACGGTCCCCTGTTCATCCGCATGGCCTGGCACAGCGCCGGCACCTACCGCACCGGCGACGGCCGCGGTGGCGCCGGACGGGGCCAGCAACGCTTCGCGCCGCTCAACAGCTGGCCGGACAATGTCAGCCTGGATAAAGCGCGCCGACTGCTCTGGCCGATCAAGCAGAAATACGGCCGGAAGATTTCGTGGGCCGACCTGATGATCCTCACCGGCAACGTCGCCCTGGAAACGATGGGCTTCAAGACCTTCGGCTTCGCCGGTGGCCGCGCGGACGTGTGGGAGCCGGATCAGGACGTTTACTGGGGTGCCGAGAAAACCTGGCTGGCCGGCGACGTGCGCTATGCCCAAGGCTCGCCCGGCGTAAACAAGGCAGGCGGCGTGGTTTCCTCCGACGACAATTCCGAGGTCCCGCACACGCGCAATCTGGAAAATCCCCTCGCCGCCGTGCAGATGGGCCTGATCTACGTCAACCCGGAAGGCCCGGATGGAAAGCCGGATCCCGTCGCCGCGGCAAAGGACATCCGCGAGACCTTCGCGCGCATGGCGATGAACGACGAAGAAACGGTGGCGCTGATCGCTGGCGGCCACACCTTCGGCAAGACTCACGGCGCCGGCCCCGCGACCAACGTGGGCTCCGAGCCCGAAGCTTTCGACCTTGAGGCGCAGGGCTTCGGCTGGAAAAACAGCTTCGGCACTGGCAAGGGCGGTGACGCGATCACCAGCGGCCTGGAAGTCACCTGGACCACCACGCCGGCGAAGTGGAGCAACGACTTCTTCAAGCACCTGTTCGGCTACGAATGGGAGCTGACCAAGAGCCCGGCCGGCGCGCACCAGTGGCGGCCGAAGAACGGCGCGGGTGCCGACACGGTACCGCACGCCCACGACAAGTCGAAGCGCATCGCGCCGTCGATGTTGACCACCGACCTCTCGCTTCGCTTCGACCCGGCATACGAAAAGATTTCGCGGCGTTTCATGGAGAATCCGGACCAGTTCGCGGATGCATTCGCCCGCGCCTGGTACAAGCTGACGCACCGTGACATGGGTCCGATCGCGCGCTATCTCGGGCCGGAGGTGCCGAAAGAAGAACTCCTTTGGCAGGACCCGATCCCCGCGGTCAATCACAAACTGATCGATGACAAGGACATCGCTTCGCTGAAAGCCAGGGTCCTGGCTTCAGGACTGTCTGTCTCGGAACTGGTTTCGACGTCCTGGGCATCGGCCTCCACTTTCCGCGGCTCCGACAAGCGCGGCGGCGCGAACGGCGCGCGCATCCGCTTGGCACCCCAGAAGGACTGGCAAGTCAACCAGTCCGTGCAATTGGCGAAAGTGCTCAAGGCGCTGGAGGGCATCCAGGGCGATTTCAACAAGGCCGCGTCCGGCGGCAAGAAGGTTTCGGCTGCCGACCTGATCGTGCTGGCCGGCTGCGCCGGCGTCGAACAGGCCGCGAAGAACGCCGGCGTCAGCGTGACGGTGCCCTTCGCGCCGGGCCGCATGGACGCCTCGCAGGAGCAGACCGACGTCGAATCCTTCGCCATGCTCGAGCCGGTCGCCGACGGCTTCCGCAACTACCTCAAGGGCAAGTATGCCGTCCCGGCCGAGGCGTTGCTGATCGACAAGGCGCAGCTGCTGACGCTGACGGCTCCTGAGATGACAGTGCTCGTCGGCGGTATGCGCGTGCTCAATACCAATGTCGGGCAGTCCAAACAAGGCGTATTCACCAAGCGGCCGGAAGCGCTGACCAACGACTTCTTCGTCAACCTGCTCGACATGGGCACGGAGTGGAAGGCAACATCGGACGCGAAGGACGTGTTCGAAGGGCGCGACCGCAAAACGGGCGCGGTCAAATGGACCGGCACACGCGTCGATCTGGTCTTCGGCTCTAACGCCGTGCTTCGCGCCCTGGCCGAGGTCTATGGCAGCTCGGACGCGCAGGCGAAATTCGTCCAGGACTTCGTCGCGGCCTGGACCAAGGTGATGAACCTCGACCGCTTCGACCTGGCGTGATCTCAACGTGATGCTGTTCGATACCACACCCGGCTGATCCGGAACGCAGAAGACACAAAGGCCGGTCCATGAGGACCGGCCTTTTTCGTTTACGTCGCGGGCACCGCGGGTTCAGATTTGCAGGGTTTTCGTCAGAGTGTCAGCGTTTTCTTCAGCTCGGGCGGATTGACGAAGGTCTTCAGGAAGGCGTCGCCGGTTCCGCTGGCGAACTTCAGGCCCGCCTCCTTGATCGCGGCGTCGGACACCTTTTCCATTGGCGTGTAGAACGGATGATGGTGCTCGATGTAGGGATTGTTGCGTGCCGCGTTGTAGCAGAACAGCACCGTCCAACGCCGGTTCGGCGAGCGATTCTGGTCCGAGCGATGCAGCGTGTTGCAGTGGAAGAACAATCCGTCGCCCGGTTCCATTCCGGGCTTCACCAGACGACCGCAGTGTAACCATTCCATTGCGCGTTATTCGCTTTGGTTTGGCATTCGATCATGACCCGTGCCGCAGCGGTATGGCAGAATGCAATCAAACAAGAACGATTGGAGGAGTTCATGAAGCGCTTCGATCCCGTTACCCAGGCCCGCATCGACCTGACGGCCGCGTTGCGATCCGCCGCCCGCATGGGCCTCAATGAAGGCGTGTGCAACCATTTCAGCCTGGAACTGCCGGGCGACCCGACCAAGTTTCTGATCAACCCGCAGGGTTTCCATTGGTCCGATCTCACGCCCGCGGACCTCATGGTCGTGGACGAAAACGGGGCGGTCGTGGAAGGCAAGCACAAGGTCGAGCCAACGGCATTCTTCATCCATGGCCGCATCCATCTGGGCAAGCGCAAAAAATGCGTCCTGCACACGCATATGCCTTTTGCGACAGCCCTCACGTTGCTCGAAGGCGGCGAACTCGATGTTTTCGAGAATCAGAGCGCGATGCGCTACTACGGACGCGTCGGCTATGACCGCGAGTACGGCGGTGTGGCGCTGGCCAACGAGGAAGGCGATCGCATTTGCAAGGCTCTTGGCGACAAGAACGTCGTATTCATGCAGCATCATGGCGTGATCGTCTGCGGCGACAACTGGCCTATGCATTCGACGATCTCTACTACCTGGAGCGCTGCTGCATGGTGCAGGTGCTGGCGAAAAGCACCGGCGGCAAGCTCAAGCACGTGCCGGAAAAAATGGTCGCTGAAGTGGCCAAGCAGATCGAAAGCGAGCGCCCGCAATCCATCCTCCACTTCGAAGCGCTGAAACGATTGTTGGATCGCAACGAGCCGGGCTGGTCGCGGCTCAGCTGATCCAGCGGCAGTCCCCGACGCGGCGAGGCCCGCTTCGCCACGCACTCGTCCACGCATCCCGGGAGAAAATGTGCCGTTAGTATCCGACCTTCGCATTGCCGTATTGCCGGGCGATGGCATCGGCAGCGAAGTGATGGATGCCTGCCTCGAAGTTCTCGACGCCGTAGCCGCAAAAACGGGACACACGCGTTTCGCATGGAACCGGCTGCCGGGCGGCGCCGTCGCCTACCGCGATACCGGAACGGCCCTGTCCGATGAGACGATGAAAGCACTCGGCAACGCCGATGCGATCCTGTTCGGTGCGATGGGCATGCCCGACATCCGTTATCCCGATGGCACCGAGATTGCTCCGCAACTGGACATTCGCATCGCGTACGAGTTGTATGCCGGCGTGCGGCCGATCCGCTCGCTGCCAGGCACGACCGGCCCGTTGCGAGATCACCGCTGCGCGCAAATCGATCTGGTGATTTTACGGGAGCAGACGGAGGGCTTGTACTACTCGCGCGGACGCGGGGTGATGCAGGACGCCGATACTGCGCTCGACACGATGCGCATCACGCGCGCGGGCTGCGAACGTGTTTTCGATTACGCATTCCGGCTGGCGGCGCAGCGACGCAAGCGCGGCCGTCCCGGCCACGTCCCCTGCGTGGACAAGGCCGGAGTCTTGAAATCCTACGCCTTCATGCGCCGCCTGTTCGAGCAGCGATCGGAAAACTTTCCCGGGTTCAAAACCGACTGCGCCAACGGCGATGCGATGGCCCTTAACCTTCTGCTCAAACCGTGGGCCTTCGACGTGATCGTGACCGAGAACATGTTCGGCGACATCCTGTCCGACCTGGCCGCAGGATTGATCGGCGGAATGGGCTTCGCCCCATCGGGCGACATCGGCGACCGCCACGGCATGTTCCAGCCCTGTCACGGCACGGCGCCCGATATTGCCGGAACCGGAAAAGCCAATCCCACGGCAATGTTCTTGTCGGCAGCCATGATGCTCGACTGGCTGGGCAATCGAAATGGCGCCGGAAGTTTGACGGAGGCGGCAAGCCTGTTGGAAGACGCTGTGCGAAGCGCGTTCGCGCGCGGAACATTGCGGCCTTTCGAATTCGACGGCAACGACGGCACTGCGTCGATGACACGGGCGGTTCTGGCCGAACTGGCAAAGGCCTGATGACCCAGCCCGGGCCGCGCGTGCTGGTCGAGTCACGCGACCAGATCGGCGAAAGCCCGGTGTGGAGCATTCCGGAAAATTCGCTGTACTGGGTCGATGTCGAGGGCGGGCGAGTCCAGCGCTGGAACGCATCCGACCATTCGGTGCAGCGCTGGAATAGTAGACCGCCGCGGACGCTTCTGGGCGGGGACGCGTAATTTCCGCAATACGGAAGTGACATCGGGCAGCCTTTATCGCCTCGATCCCGATCTGTCGATTCACCGGATGGAGGAAGGTCTGCGCTGTCCCAACGGCATGGCCTGGAGCCCCGACGATCGCCTGATGTATCTTTGCGACACATGGGCACGCAGGATTTTCGTCTATGACTTCGATGCTGACGACGGCGTGCCGCGTAATCGCCGCCTGTTCGCAGAACTGGCACAGGCCGATGGCTTTCCCGACGGGCTGACGGTAGATGCGGACGGCTGCGTCTGGAACGCGCACTACGACGGCTGGCGCATCAATAGTTACACCCCCGATGCCAAAGTCGATCGCGTCATCCGCATGCCGGTGCAACATGTCACCAGCCTGACCTTCGGCGGCAGCGGATATCGCATGCTCTATGTCACCACTTCCTGCCTGCGGCTTGACGAGGCGCAACGCGCGTCCCAGCCGGACGCCGGCCATGTGTTTGCCCTCGATCCGCTGGCACAAGGCCTTCCCGAGCCGGCATTCGCCGGTTAAAGGCTCCGCTGCGGTAGTCCGCAGGTCCGGGCGCGCAGCCCAATCCAATCCACCCGGCATAGCCGCACCAATTCACCGTTCTGGCAGCGTCGCGGGGAAATAGATAGCAACTTACCTCCGGAGCACCTCCATCATCCCATTCGCGTGCTCGCCGCCAAGCGGCGCAAAAGTGCGGCCGATTATCTAATTGCATAAAGCTGCCTGCAATTCCGCCATCGGCCATACGATGTACATTCGTTCCCATGCAAATCGACCAACTTCGCGCGCAAACCCCGCCTTCAGGTTGCCGGATTACCGGTGCATATCGTCAGCGCGGAAACAATCGGCAAGCCTGTTTCTTCGCCGACGAGGACTATCTGTTTTTCCTCGATCACCTCGCAAAACTCATCAAACGATTTCACTGTTTATTGCACGCGTATGTGCTGATGACGATTCGCTTTCATTTGTTGCTCAGCTCCGCGCTGCCCAACGGGCCGTCGCTGCTGATGAAATTCCTCGGGCAGCGCGACGTACAGTATGTGAACCGCGCGTACAAGCGCAGTGGCTCGTTATGGGAAGGGCGGTTCCGCTCGGGCCTGGTGCAGACGCAGCACTACGTTCTGGGTTGTTATCGGTATATCGAAATGAATCCGGTGCGCGCCAGCATGGTCAGGCATCCGATCGACTATCGCTGGAGCAGCTACGCCGCAAACGCCGCGGGCAAGAAAGTGGAATGGCTCACGCCTCACGGCGAATATCTTGCATTGGGCGCGGAGGAGGCCACGCGACTGGAGGCCTATGGAAGGCTGTTTGCAACCGATCTGGATCCGGAGCTTCTGCGCGAGATCCGTATCTCAACGCACGGCGGTTACGCGGTTGGGGATTCGCGTTTCAGGCAAGAGATCGAGAACGCGATGAATCGGCGGGCGGCGCCGCGAGGAGCCGGACGGCCGGCAGAAATCGATGCGGACCAATAGGCAGGCTTGAGATGACCACGCTGTGTTGTACGCAAAAACTGCTGCGCAGGTCGCGCATCTTCAGGCCGCAGGCCCCGTCCGCGGCGCCGGAAAAGGCAAACGCGGCGGGCTTCGGGTGATTTACTACTTGGTGGGTGACAGGCTTGCAGTTCTGGCTTTTCACCCTTTACGGCAAGGATGAGATGTCCGACCTGACTCCGCAGCAGCGCAAGGCGCTCAAGGCAATGATCAAAGCAGAACTGCAAGCAAGGAGTAGCGTATGAAGAAGATCGTCAAGCCAAAATTGAAACGCCCCGCCAGGCGCGACTTGTTCGGCGAGTTGAGCGAAGGCGTAGCGGCGCTCGCGGATGCGCGGCAGGGCAAACGGACTCTGCGCACGCATGCGCTCGTGTACAAGCCCGCGCCCGAGGTTACGCCGAAAGAACTGATACGCGTGCGTGAAAGCCTCAACCTCTCGCGTGCCCTGTTTGCCGTTTATCTTCGGACAAACGTTCGCACGCTCGAAAACTGGGAACAGGGCCGCGCCAGGCCGAATGCCCAGGCCGCGTTGCTGATCAATCTCGTCAAGCAGTATCCGGATACGGTTCAGCGGCTCGCCGCAATCTAGCGCAGCTCAGCGGCAGGCTAAAGGGGCGAGGCTCGAAGCCGGACCGGCACTTGGCCCGGGTTGCCAGCTCAGGCCATCGGGCCGGTGTACTTCTCCAAAATGCCCCAGGTTTCCGGGCCGTAGGTTTCCTTCCACTGCTTGTAGTACCCGGCCTTCGTCAGCAGGCTGCGGAAAGCGGCCGCGTCGGTGCGGTTGAAGGCCATGCCGTGGCTCTTGAGCTTGTCCTGCACGGTCTGGTTCAGCTTCTCGAGGTCCTCGCGCTCCCTGAGCACCGCGGCATCGAGGTTGCGAGCCATGATTTCCTGCAGCGCCGGGGGCAGTTTCGCCCACGCGCGCGCGTTCACCAGGTTGAAGAAGCCGTCCCACATGTGGTTGGTGATCGAGCAGTACTTCTGCACTTCGTACAGCTTGGCGATCTCGATCAGCGGCAGCGCATTTTCCTGGCCGTCCACGATCTTCGTCTGCAGCGCCGAATAGGTCTCGCTGAAATTCATCGAAGTGGGCGAGGCGCCCAGCGCCTTGAACAGCGACGTCCATTGCGGGCTGACCGGCACGCGGATCTTGAAGCCTTTCAAGTCGTCAGGGGTGTTGATCGGGTGCGTGCTGCTGGTGATCTGGCGGAATCCGTTTTCCCACATTTTGTCCATCGCATGCAGGCCGAATTTCTCGATGGCGCCGCGCATGTGCGCGCCGAGATCTCCGTCCATCGCCGCCCAGACCTGTTTGTGGCTGGGAAACGCGAAGCCCAAGCCCATCACCGAGGTGACTTTGGTGAACGTGGAAAGCAGGTTGCCCGACAGGCTCATCGACTCGAGCCCGCCGCTGCGCAATTGCGCCAGCATGTCGGTGTCGCCGCCGAGCTGGTTGTTCGGGAACAGGCGCATTTCCAGACGGCCGCCGGATTCCTCGAGAATCTTCTTCGCCGCCTCTTCCATCCGCAATTGCAGCGGATGGGTCGCGGGCACGTCGTGGCCGAACTTGAAGCTGAACTGCGCCGCGGAAGCACGCCGGGGCGCGATGCCGATGCCCGCCACCGAAGCGGCGAGTGCTCCGCCCACAAATCTTCTTCTGCTGATCAAACCCATTTCCAGTCACTCCTGTTCTGCGGACGCTCATTCGACATCCAGCGAAAACCTGTTGATCGCGTTCCTTTGCGCAGATGATGGATCATCGGACCGTAAGCCGCAATCGTCGCTCAGCCGAGGAAGCCGATGGATATCCACGGCACGGCCGCCACCACGATCAGGCCCGCCAGCAGCGCGATCATGTAGCCCACGATCGGCCGCATGCCCTCGTCCGGGTTCACCCG
>JAYVMZ010000144.1:0-2724 GCA_043758735.1 Betaproteobacteria bacterium | reverse complement strand
GGCTGGACAGATTCGGAGAAAGCGCAAACCCTCAACAGATATAGCTTTCCGGCGCTTTGCTTGCTTCGCTAGAAGGCTTGACAGCGGACATTTTTTATTGGGAAGGCGCGTTTCAGGGCCGCCTCCCGGCGTCACGCTCAGCAGGCATCACCGATTTTCCCGTCACGGCTTTTCCAGCAGCTTCGCCGTTTCGGCATGCTTCGCCTCCCGCGCGATCTCCCCCGCCGTCTTGCCGCGATCATCTTTGCGCGAGATGTCGGCGCCGCGTTCAACAAGGAGCTTCACTGTTTCGGTTTTTCCGGATCCCGCCGCCCACATCAGTGCGGTGAGGTCGTGGTGATAAGGTTTGTTCACATCCACGCCAGCATCCAGAAGCATCCTCACGATGTCGGTATGGCCGCCTTCCGCGGCATAGACCATCGCGGTGCGCAGCACGCGGTCGCTCGCGTCGGTAACGGCGCCGTGATCGAGCAGCATGCGGACGATAAGGGCATGACCTTTGAATGCCGCGGTGACGAGCGGCGATTCCTTCTCGAGGTTCTGCAGATTGACGTCGGCGCCTTTGGCAATGAGCAGCTCGACCATGTCGGCCTTGCCCTTGCGCGTGAATATCATGAGCGCGGTGTCGCCACCGCGATTGCGCGAGTTCGGCGCGGCGCCTTTCTCCAGTGCACGCCGCACCGTCACGACATCGTCGTTTCGCGCCCCAACAAGCAATTGTGCGTTCAATGTCAGGTCGGGAGTCGTTTGCGCATATGCACGGGGCTGCATAACCAACGGTTGATTCAATGATGAAAACAGCAGATCGGAACCGGCAAAAAGCACCGCCGCTACGAGGGAAAAACCAGAGATTCGTGACATGGCAGCCGATGAGGAAATTTGCGAAATTGGAACAAGGATATGGCGCTTGTACGGGCGGGGATTGTTCCTTATAGTCGCACGGTCCGCAATCGCTGCAGTCCGCGTGAAAGCGCGGCGGCGAAAGCGTCGACTTTAAACTACAACGCAAAACGGGAGGTACTTATGAAACACGCTCAACTGAAAGTGTTGGCAGCAGTCATGCTGGCTGCCGGCAGTTTCAACTGCGCCCTGGCTGCGGAGATCGAAGGCGGCGCCACCACCATGGCGAGCCCGATGTCTTCCAAGCTTGGCGCAGCCACGCAGAGTCGTCTCAACAAGGCACACAGCGACAAGGCCAACTGGCTGCACGTCAACGGCGGCTACAACCAGACCCGCTTCTTCAGCGGCACGCAGATCAACACCAAGAACGTTGCCAAGCTCAAACCCGCCTTCGTATTCCAGACCGCGCTGGTCGAATCGATGGAAACAGCGCCGCTGATCATCGACGGCGTGATGTTCCTCACCACTTCGTACAACCACGTTTACGCAATCGACGCGAAGACCGGCAAGGAATACTGGCACTACAAACACAACATGGGTCCGATCACCGTTTACTGCTGCGGGCCGAACAACCGCGGCGTGGCGGCAGCCGGCGGCCTGCTGTACATGGGCACCCTGGATGCAAAGCTGGTCGCACTCGATGCGAAGACCGGCAAGGTCGTCTGGGAAACAGAGATCGCCGATCCTGAGAAGGGTTACTCCGAAACGATGGCGCCGACCGTTGTCGACGGCAAGGTGCTCATCGGCACCAACGGGGGCGAATACGGCATCCGTGGTTTCGTGAAGGCCTTCGATGCCAAGACCGGCAATCTGCTGTGGACTTTCTACACCATCCCGGAAAAGGGTCACGAAGGCGTATGGGCCACGCATGACGCAACCGGCCGCAACATGCTGCGCGACATCGCCGCAGAAAAGAAGACCCTGCAGGATAACGGCGGCGATTTCTATCAGACGCTGGGCGGCGGCGTGTGGATGACTCCCGCAGTGGACCTGGAAACCCGCACCGTGTTCTTCGTCGCGGGCAACCCGTCTCCGGATCTGTACGGGGCAATCCGTCCGGGCGACAACCTGTACACCAACTCGATGATTGCAGTGAGCCTGGACACCGGCGAATACAAGTGGCACTCGCAATACATCGCGCACGACGTATGGGATCTGGACGCTGTCAGCCCGGTCATCCTGACGGAAGCGAAGGACAAGGCAGGCAAGATGCGCAAGGTTGCAATCCACGGCGGCAAGACCGGCCATGTGTATGTGCATGACCGTGCCACTGGTGAACTGATCCGCTTCTCGCAGGCCATGATCCCGCAGGAGAACATGTGGGTCCTGCCGACGGCGAGCGGTGCGCGCATGCTGCCGGGTGCCAACGGCGGCGTGGAATGGAACCCGATGGCGGTGAATCCGAAACTGCGCATGGCCTATGCAGCGAACTTGCATCAGCCGATGACCTACCACGTCGAAGAAGCCGGCTATCCTGGCGGCGACAAGCTGTGGCTGGGCGGCGCGTTCAAGATCATCGGCAGCGAGAAGCAATGGGGCCGCCTGGCCGCAGTGAATCTCGACACCGGCAAACTGGCCTGGAAGGCCGACACTGCGCAGCCCCTGATGGGCGGCGTGCTGGCGACCGCGGGCAACCTGGTGTTCACCGGCGAGGGCAACGGCAGCTTTAACGCCTACGATGCGAAGAGCGGCAAGAAGCTGTGGTCGTTCAACTGCGGCGCGGGCGTAAACTCGCCCCCGGTGTCGTATGAAATCGGCGGCAAGCAGTACATCGCGGTTGCAGCGGGCGGCAACAACCAGCTCGACTTCAAGCGCGGCAACAGC
>JAYVMZ010000143.1:0-17394 GCA_043758735.1 Betaproteobacteria bacterium | reverse complement strand
ACCATCGACAGATGATCGATCCAAAATCCTTATTTCAGCCTCCTATGCCGTTGGAAACACGGAACCGGTTTCAGCCTCATATGCCATTGGAAGAGACTGAGCCTTGCGCCGCGCAGTCGACAGGCGCACTATTAGGAAGCGGTTTTGCTTCGCCGTGCTGCCCAGGGAGGGCGACGATGCGGGCTTTGTTATCTATGTTATTGGTGGGCGGGCTTTGCGCTGTTTTTGGCGGATGTGCCGGCGTAGGAGCCGTTGCGACTTCCAATCCAGCAGCCATCCTTCGTGACGCGACCGACCGGTTCGAGCGGCAGGACAGCCCCGTGATCGCCGAAAAACTCATTCGCCAGGCGCTCGGCAGTTACCAGAAAAACAACGACCAGCTGGGCCTTGCCAGTGCTTACCGGACTTATGGATTCTTTTTCCGGTCTGCCGCCGTCGAGGGAAAATGGGCCGGGCACTATCGCAAAAACGGATTCCTCGACAAGTCTGCCAGCTTCGATACGCGATATGAGCAGTCCATCGCCTACTTCGAAAAAGCGCGGATCATTTTCGCAGAATACAAACGCTTCGATGCGCTGACGACCGTGAATCTCGATATCGGATTTACTTACGAGGCCATGGGCTATCAGGACGCCGCGTGCGAGGCGTTCGACAGAAGCACGGAAAGCAACCGGGAAAATCTGCAAACGCTCCGGGCGCGAGTGGTGCTCCCGCGGGGTTTTTCGACTTACGAGGAATTCCTTGCGCCTCACCGGCAGCGCGCGGGTTGCAGCGAACAACACAAACATGGAAGAAAAGTCGTGCAAAGGGCATGAGCCTTGGGAGAGACTGCATCGACATCGCGCAATGAAAAAGTTAAAACCGCTGCTTTGTTCGTGCCTGTTCCTGACCTCGGTCTGCGTGTTCGCAGAAGAGTCCCCCTCGACGTTGGTCTCCGGGAAGGCGGCGGATGTCCCCGCGCACCCGATCGTTCTAGCGGGCACCCGCGTGCTGACTTCGCACGGCCTGCTTATGCAACTCCAGAGCTATATGCGCGAACGGGAAGTCGAGCCGAACGACTTGAGCGCAGATGAAATGGTCAGGCTGATGGTCGACTGGTTCCGTTTCGCGCCGGTCGATGCGATCGGCGGCGCTCCCTCTGCCGACGCATTGGTGTTCCGCTATGGCGGCTGGTCGGAAGGCTGCGCCACGGCTTTCAAACTGAGCGTGCTCAGGCAGGTGACCCCCAAGGACGCCGCCGGTGGCGAGACCTTTCTCTTGGCAGGGATCACATTGATGTTCGAACCGAGCAGCCAGGCGGAACTGTTGCCGTTCTCCACGGCATCGACCGACTGGAAATCTGTCGACGCTTTCCTGCAAGCGGTGGAAAGCTCGCCGGCATTCAGGATGCTCGCCAGCACGAAGCCGATGTCGGCCATGATCGAAAGCGGCGGTCTGCGCTGATCGATCAATTCCCATCAAGGGCCGAATTCGCGGGGACGTAGCGGGCTGCGAGGCCTTGGCGATTCTGGATCGAGAGCGAAACCAACGCGCCCGGCTGCGCTAACGCCGTAATCCGCACGCAATCCTGTCATCCCGCATCGCCACCAATAGCTTGTCGGGCCTTGCGCTATCTGCGCCACACGTTGAGCAGCGCGACGCCTTTTGCCTTCAACGGCAGGCGCTCGTCGGACAGCGCGTCGAGGAACTCCGATAGCCGCTTCGACTTGACTACGCTGTAGAAGGTCAGCCAGGTGATGGGAATCAGGCAGATCAGGAAGTAGAGCAGCTTTTCCAGAGGCGGCCGGTCGGCGGCGGCGATCAGATTCATGCCAAGGAAGCCGGTGGTGACCGTGCCGATCAGCCCGAAGGTCGTCACCACCGTCAGTCTGATCACGGTATTCGCCTGCCGGCGCAGGCTGTCGCTATCGAGATAGTGGCTCATGTCGCTGATCTCCTGCTTGACCTCCTCAAACAACGCGTCGCTGCCGAGGTGCCGGCTGCACAGGCGGAACAACGCCTTGGACTGGGCGTGATCGGAAACCTCATGGAACCAGTAGCGGTGGGTAAAGCGCAGGAAGATCTCGAAGTTCTCGCGGATAACGCGCTTGAAATGCTTTACCGACTCCGCATCGTGGATATCGAGCTTGTTGAGTGCGTCCACCAGCCGGTCGGAGAACATCAGCAATGCGGCCTTGTGGAAATGTGCGATCAGGAACAGCAGAAAATGCTGGTGGCGGAATTGCGCCAGCACGCCGGTCTCGCGGCTGACGAACCGTTTCGATCCGGCATCGCCGACCACAATCAGCGCATGGCCGCAGGCCAGGAAACGCGTGTTTGGTCCGTCGGATGCGTTGCTCCAGTAGCGGTCGTAACAATAGCTTTCCTCGAAGCCCGCGACGTAGCGATCGGAATAAGGCAGCGATTCGTCGGCTCCGGGCGTGGTGATCAGCCCAAGGCGGACGAAATCGGTGCGCGTCAGCGCGCGCGGGTTGTCCAGCGCCAGATAACCCATCACTGGCAGCCGGTAGTACTCGATTTGCCGGTAACGGATCACGCCTTTGTCTTCGGATTGATCGAGCACCAGGGGCTTAAGCAAAAATTCCCAGTGTGCGGCGATGTGCGGCGCCCGATGCCGGCACACGAACGACAAGTATTTCTCCCGCTTCTCGTAGTCCGACACCGCCAGCACACTGCCATCGGCGCCCAGCCACTCGACGCGGTGCATGCAGTGCAGGCCCTGGCCGTGCTCGTCCCAGCCGGCGGGATAGGCGCGGCCGAAACGATAAAGCGTATTCTGTACCTGATGGAGCGGCAGATCATCGGCGTATATCTCCACGTTCAGCAGCACGACGTCGATATCGAAAAAGAAATACAGATCGACGTGCGCAACGCGGAAGGTGAGCGGCTTTTCTTCGCGGCTGGTGGTCAAGCGCACGCCGGTGACATCGCTACGGCGAAACACGCGCATCAGCGAGGCGCTGCGTTCGTCGCCGGATCGCGCGCCCCTGCTTTCGCCGTAAAGGAAGCGCTGTACGTAGGGCAGGAAAGTGACGAACTCGTTGTAATGACGCTCCTGGAACTGCCCTGGATCGCCGGTGAACTCGTCGACGACCTCTTGCCAGAGATTGTCTTCTCCGGACTGCCCGAGCAGTTCCCAGTGCCTCTGAATCTGGCTCCCCGCCCGGATCGGCATCAGTCGCAGAGGCAACAGCAGAATCTGCCGGAAATGCCGCACCAGCTTGTCGGAATGGCTTCCCTGTTCTGGCATCGCGTCCCCCCCTTGCCCAGTATCCATAGCCAGCGACGACCCGCGCCCGTTCCGAATCGTCAGCGTTAACCTCGGCAACGCTTCGACCCGGCGACATAAGACCGTAGCGTAAGGTGTTTCCACTCCCGGCAATCACAAGGCTCCGATCTTGCGTCATGCCGTTGACAGGTGCAAGCCCACCAGGAATTTTCACAGCTTCTGTATGCTGCCCGCGGCAGGGGATGATGTGAGCTTTGTTCCGTGCGTTATTGGTCTGCGGCTTTTCGATTATTTTTGCGGGATGTGCGGGTGTCGGCAATTCGGTCGTCCGCCGTGGAGGGCAACCGGGGCAAACATTATCGGCATAATCCAGATATGAAACGGGAAATGCCGACTCGGCAATGAGCCCGGCGCCGATTGCCCCAACGAGGGAGGAGATATGAAGTCGATCCGCTGCGTCGCCGCATTTGCCGCTCTCGCCCTGGCCACGATCGCGCCGGTTCTGGCCGAGGGCGTTCCCGAATTCCGCGTCGACCCGTATTGGCCGAAGCCGTTGCCGAACAACTGGATCCTCGGGCAGATCGGCGGCATCGCCACGGACCGCCATGACCATGTCTGGGTCTATCAACGGCCCCGCACGCTGACCGACGACGAGAAAGGCGCCGCGGTCGATCCTCCCACGTCGAAGTGCTGCAAACCCGCGCCGCCCGTCATGGAATTCGACGCGGAAGGAAATCTCCTGCAAGCGTGGGGCGGCGATGGCGAAGGCTACGACTGGCCGCGCAGCGAACACGGGATTTATATCGATGCCAACGACCACGTCTGGCTGGCTGGCAACGACAAGGAGAACGACGCGCAGGTGCTGGAATTCACGCGCGATGGAAAATTCGTCAAGCAGATCGGCCAGGCGCGCCATACCGAAGGCAGCAACAGCACACGCTACCTCGGCCGCCCTGCCCTGGCCATCGTCGATGAAGCGGCGCAGGAGCTATACGTGGCCGATGGTTACGGCAACAAGCGCATCGTTGTGTTCGATGCAAAGACTGGCGAATACCGGCGCCATTGGGGTGCCTATGGCACGAAGCCGGACGATGCCGATCCCGGCAAGTACGAACCCGATGCGCCGATCGCGAAGCAATTCCGCAATCCCGTGCATTGCGTGCGCATTTCGAAAGACGGCCTGGTCTACGTCTGCGACCGGGTCAATGACCGCTACCAGGTGTTCCGCAAGGACGGCAGCTTCGTGGCCGAATTCGGGCTGGAACCGACCACGCGCTTTGTCGGCTCCGTCTGGGACATCGGCTTCTCGACAGACCCGCAGCAGAAATATCTGTTCGTATGCGACGGCACCAACAACGAGATCCACATTCTGTTGCGCGAGAACGGCAGGGAAGTCGGCGCCTTCGGCCGCCAGGGCCGCAACACCGGCGAATTCCATTGGGTGCACACGATGGCGATCGATTCGCGCGGCAATATCTTTACCGGCGACGTCGATACCGGAAAACGCGTGCAGCGCTTCGAACGCGTGAAGTAACCATGACCGTACGAACGAAACCGCCGTTCCGGGCCGACCATGTCGGCAGTTTCCTGCGCCCGAAGGCGTTGCTCGATGCGCGCGAGCAGAACAGGGACGGCAACCTGTCGCGCGCCGAATTACGCAAAGTAAAAGACACGACCATCCGCGACGTCGTGCGCTTCCCGGAAGATCTCGGCCTGCATGGCATTACCGATGGCGAGTTCCGCCGCACTTATTTCCACAGCGCGGCGACGATCCGGATGAGTTACCGCGCCGCTACGTTTCGTGCCGAAGGAAAAGACCGTCGTGCTCGGACTCGTCAGCACCAAGGTAGGTGAACTGGAGTCCAAGGATATGCTCAAGCGGCGCATCGACGAAGCGTCGAAGCATGTCGATGCCAACCAGCTCTGCCTCTCGCCGCAGTGCGGATTTTCCAGCACGGTGCACGGCAATGACATCGCGCTCGAAAGCCAGGCCGCCAAACTGCGCCTGATCGTGGAGACCGCCCGCGAAGTCTGGGGCGACGCCTGACCCAAGGGAAATTAATATCCGGGCAAGTGCGCACCACGAAGATCACGAAGGTCACGAAGAGACACGAAGAAAAACCAATTTCGGGTGAATTGCGCGACTTGGCTTAGGCCATCTTGCCAGGATTACACTGACTCTCTTCACTCTTCTTTTTGCACTTCTTCGCGTTCCTTCGTGATCTTCGTGGTGAGAATTATCGATTTATTTGCCGTATTTCGCGATCAAGTCGTGCGCGGCTTTCAGCAAGGCCTTGCCGTCCGCGCCCTTGGCATCCGCGTCCGCGACCCAGCCATCGGTCACCGGCTGCACGACTTTTTTCCACTCCTCGATTTCCTCGTTCGCTATCACGTTCGTTACGCCGCCGATTTTCTTTTTGTTGGCAACTTCGACTTCGGCGAACAAGCGGCCGATCTGACCTGACAAGCCGATACCGCTGTTGGCGTCGATGATCTTCTTCAGGTCGGCGGGCAGCGATTCGTACTTCGCCTTGTTCATCGCGATGATGAATACCGAGTTGTAGATCAGCGGCTGCGATTCGTCCGGGCCGCTGTGAAACCTGGTCAGTTCGTCGACTTTCAGGGCCGGCATGACTTCGTAGGGCAGGATCGTGCCTTCGATGACGCCTTTCTGCAGCGCCTCCGGCACCTGCGGGACCGGCATGCCGACCGGCGTCGCACCGAGCGCCGCCAGCATTTTCGTCGTCTGCCGCGTGGGGGCGCGTACCTTCATGCCCTTCAGGTCGGCGCGATGCACGATCGGCTTCTTGATCATGTGGAATACGCCGCCGCCGTGCAGGTGAAATGCGATCAGATGCACATCCTTGAATTCGTCCGCATCATACTGTTGCACGTAGTCCCACAGTGCCTTGCTCGAGGCTTCGGCGTTATGCATGATGAACGGCAGCTCGAAGACCTCCACCAGAGGGAAGCGTCCCGCGGAATAGCCTGCGACCGTCCAGATGACGTCGACCACCCCGTCCTTCACCTGGTCGTACAACTGCGGCACGGAGCCGCCAAGTTGCATCGACGGATAGATCTGGCATTTGATGCGGCCCTTCGATTCGGCGGTGATTTTCGCGCACCACGGTTCCAGCACCTTCTGATGCGCGGTCGACGTCGACGGCAGCGGATGGTGCACTTTCAGCATGATTTCCTGCGCGTGAACAGAAAAGACGCACAGCAGCACCGCGGAACCCGCGAACACTCGCAGCCACTTCATTGTTGTTCTCCTCCGTTCAGATATTGCGCCGGCAACCGGATCGCCACAGATCATGCTGCACTGCAGCCGAAAGGCTTGTGCGAATGGCGATGGTAAACTCCCGCCACTTCCGCTCCAACACTTACAACGATATCAAGAGGAGTTGCCCGTGGCAAAGATCATCGATTACTACTTTTCTCCGGTTTCCCCATGGACCTATCTGGGGCATGCGCGCTTTCAGGAGATCGCGCGCAAGCACGCTGCGACTGTCGTGCCGAAGCCGGTGGACTATGGCCGCATTTTTCCGCTCTCGGGCGGTCTGCCGGTCACCAAGCGCCCGCCGCAGCGGCAGGCCTACCGCCTGGTCGAACTCGAACGCTGGCGCAAGCACCTCGGCGTGGCGCTGAACATCCAGCCGAAATTTTTTCCTTACGACGCCAGGCTCGCCGCCCTGGCCATCATTGCGACCGGCGATGTGGACCAAGCCATGACGCTGATCGCCACATTGCTGCGCGGCTGCTGGGCAGAAGAGAAGAACATGGCGGACGAGGCCGAGGTGGTGGCCGCGATTCGCGCCGCGGGACTGGACAGCAGCGCACTGCTCAAGCAGGCGAAGGCGCCGGAGACGGCCGCACGATTCGAATCCTTCACCGACGAAGCCATCGCTCGCCAGGTCTTCGGCGCGCCGACCTACGTTTACCGGAATGAATTGTTCTGGGGGCAGGACCGGTTGGAGTTTCTGGATCGCGCGCTGGAAAAATGAGGACTCAGGGCGCGGGACTCAGGACTCAGTAAAAGCAAAAATCCCGTATTGGCGGCTGTGGTCGACGGGGTCGCGTGTTTCTACTGGGTCCTGAGTCCCGCGTCCTGAGTCCTCGCCCCAATTACTCCGCGTTGTGAAGGCGGGTGTTAAATCCCGCCGTCTCAAGAGCGGCGATGATCTGCTTCACATGCTCATGCCCGCGCGTTTCCAGCACGAAATCCACCACGGCGGATTGCACGGGCAGATGCGTAAACGCGCGTTCGTGGTGGACTTCCTCGATGTTCGCGTTGGCTTCGGCCAGCGCTGCGGTGACTTTCGCCAGCGAGCCGGGCAGGTCGCGCAATTGAACCTGCAGGCGCGTCAGGCGGCCGGCGCGGACCATGCCGCGCTCGATGATGTCGGCCAGTGTGAGCGGATCGATATTGCCACCAGAGAGCACCACCCCCACTTTCTTTCCAGCAAAGCGCGCGCGGTTGCGCAACAACCCCGCGAGGCCAGCCGCACCCGCGCCTTCGACGACGGTCTTCTCGATTTCCAGCAATAGCAGCATCGCTTCTTCGATGTCGCCTTCATCGACCAGCACGATGTCGTCGACTTGTTTGCGAATGATTTCGAGGGTCAGCCTGCCCGGCTCCTTGACGGCAATGCCGTCAGCGATCGTGTTGCTGCCGAACTCCGGCTTCGATCCTTTCAACGCGGCATACATGGACGGAAATCGCACGGTCTCCACACCGATCATTTCGATGCCGGGCCTGATCGCCTTGGCGGCACTGGCCATGCCGGCAATCATGCCCCCGCCGCCGACCGGCACGATCAGAACATCGAGGTCGGGCTGCGCATCGAGCATTTCCAGCGCAATCGTGCCCTGCCCGGCCATGATCTTGTCGTCGTCGTAAGGATGGGCCAGCGTAAGCCGGCGCTGCGCCATCACCTGCAGGGCGTAGGCCTTCGCTTCGTCGAAATTCTCGCCGTGCAGGATGACTTCCGCGCCGAAGGCCCGGGTCTGCTCGACTTTGACGTTCGGCGTAAAGCGCGGCATGACGATGACGGCGGGAATTCCCAGGCGCTTTGCGTGATGGGCGACACCCTGGGCATGGTTGCCCGCCGATACTGCGATCACGCCGGCCTGGCGTTGCGCAGCGTCGAGCGATAGCAGTTTGTTGAGCGCACCCCGCTCCTTGAACGACGCCGTGAACTGGTGATTCTCGAACTTGAGATGGACTTTCGCACCGGAAATTTCGGACAACGTGCGTGATACCAGACAGGCGGTATTGAGAACGGCGCCGGAAATGGCCGCCGCGGCGTCGCGAACTTCCTGCAGGGAAAGCGGCATTGTTCTGGGCCGGTGAAGTTAACGGCACTCTATATTGGCGAGTCCGGCACAGGCAACAAAAATCCCGCCGAAGCGGGTTTTCCGTCCGGGCGCGCGGTCGTTACGCGCCCTGAATGTTCGAAGCCTGCTTGCCCTTCGGACCGGTGGTCACTTCGAAGCTGCCGAACACTTTGACTCCGCCTTCCGCCACAATGCAATGATTTAATACGCATAACTTTCAAGACGTGCGCAAGATACGCGAAAAAATATTGACCGTGCGGGGATCTCCCGCGGGCAGCGAACCCTGCTTTTGACAGCCGCGAGCGAGCGCGGGATGGCTACAATGCGCTAGCCCATGAGCTCCCCCGCCCCCCATCCACTTCTGCATCGACTCGTGCAGGTCCGCCGCGAAGAAATGACCGCGCTGTTCTGGTCGTTCGCGTATTTCTTCTTCCTGCTGTGCAGTTACTACGTGCTGCGGCCGGTGCGTGACGAGATGGGCATCCAGGGCGGCGTGGACAAATTGTCCTGGCTGTTTACCGGGACTTTCATCGCCATGCTCGCCGCCGTGCCCTTATTTGGATGGGCGTCATCGCGCTTTCCCCGCCACAAGCTGCTGCCGATCGTCTACCTGTTCTTCGCCTCTAATCTGGTCGTATTCTATGCGTTGATGGAATCCGGTATCGCGCCGGCGCGTGTCGCTCAGGCATTTTTCATCTGGGTCAGCGTCTTCAACCTGTTCGTCGTCTCCGTGTTCTGGAGTTTCATGGCGGACCTGTTTCGCAATGAACAGGCGCGCCGGCTCTACGGCTTCGTCTCCGCGGGCGGCAGCGTCGGCGCGCTGGTCGGGCCGCTCGTCACCGCAACGCTGGCGCCGTCGATCGGCCCCGCCAACCTGCTGCCGGTGTCCGCCTTCCTGCTGTGCGCTTCCGTTATCTGCATCTACCGCCTCGCTGAGTGGTCGAAGCGCAATCCGGCCGAACGCCGTTCGCCCCCCGAGAATGTCGAAGAACCGCTGGGCGGAAATATTTTCTCGGGTGTCACGCTGGCACTCCAGTCTCCTTACCTGATCGGTATCTGCATTTACGTCATGCTGGGCACGCTGCTCGGTACTTTCCTGTATTTTCACCAGGCAAACATCATTGCCGTCGACGTCCCTTCCTCGGGCGAGCGCACTGCCTTGTTCGCCAAGATTGATTTTGCCGTGAATGCGGTGACCTTGTTCGGCCTGCTGTTCGTGGTGGGGCGGCTGGTCAGCCGTTTCGGGGTGGGTCTCGCACTGATCCTGCTGCCGCTCGCCGGGGCGATCGGCTTCTTCGTCATCGGCCTGTTTCCGACGCTGGCCGTGCTGGTCGTGTTCCAGGTGATCCGCCGCGCCGGCGAATATGCGATTGCGCGTCCGGCGCGCGAAATCCTGTTCACCGTGCTGCACCGCGAAGAAAAATATAAATCGAAGAACATCATCGACACTGTCGTGTTTCGCGGCGGCGACGCGGCCAGCGGCTGGCTGTTCGAAGGCTTCAGGATGCTGGGACTGGGTTTCTCCGGCATCGCCTTCATCGGTGTGCCGATCGCCTTGCTGTGGGCCGGCACCGGCTGGATGCTGGGACGAACCCAGGACGACATTCGCAGGAGAAACGAAGCCATCAGGAGACCCGATGAATCCATTTTTCAATCCGGCGCGGCGCCGGCTGCTCCAGGCGCTGGCAGCGACCAGCGTGTCGGCGATGTCGACCCGGTCCAGCGCTGAGATGGCACCGGCCATGTTGAAACGGGCAATCCCCGCGAGCGGCGAAATGCTGCCGGTCGTCGGCCTCGGCACTTACCAGAGTTTCGACGTCGGCAGCAGCGCGGCGGAGCGCGATCCGCTGAAAGAAGTGTTGCGCCAGTTCATCGCGCAAGGCGGCAAGCTGGTCGACAGCTCGCCGATGTACGGGCCATCCGAATCCGTGGTCGGCGACCTTGCCACCGAGCTCGGCATCACCGCAGAGTTGTTCATGGCCACCAAGGTCTGGACGAGCGGGCGCGAAGCCGGCATCCGCCAGATGGAAGAATCCCTGCGGCGCATGAAAGTCGAACGCATGGACCTCATGCAGATCCACAATCTGCTCGACTGGAAAACGCACCTGGCCACGTTAAAGCAATGGAAGGCCGCCGGGCGCATTCGCTACATTGGCATCACCCACTACCATTCCGGTGCCTATGCCGAACTGGAACGCCTGATCAAGACGACGGATTTCGAATTCGCGCAGTTCAACTACTCGATCGCCGAGCGCGAAGCCGAGGAACGCATCCTGCCGCTTGCGCGTGACTCGGGTGTCGCAGTCATCGTGAACCGGCCGTTCGCGCAGGCGAGCCTGTTCTCGCGCGTGCGCGGCAAGGAAGTGCCCGTGTGGGCGGCGGGATTCGACTGCAAATCCTGGGGCCAGTTTTTCCTGAAGTACATCATCAGCCATCCTGCAGTGACGTGCGTCATTCCGGCCACCGGAAAGCCGCAACATCTGGTGGACAACATGATGGCAGGCATCGGGCGTTTGCCCGATGCAGCAATGCGTCGGCGCATGGTTACATTCATGGACAATCTGTAGAAGCACATCAAGGGAGATTTACTCATGTCGCGTTGGCAGGCACGCCGCGAAAAATTCCGCTCGGTCCTTTCCGGAAACAAATGTGTCTATCCCGGATCCGTGTTCGACCCGATCTCCGCGCGCATAGCCGAAGAACTCGGCTTCGAAGTCGGCATGTTCGCCGGTTCCGTCGCGACGATGACGGTGCTCGGCGCGCCGGACCTCATTGTTCTGACACTAACCGAATTCGCCGAACAGGCGCATCGCATCTGCCGCGCAAGCAACCTGCCGCTGCTGTGCGACGCGGACCACGGTTATGGCAATGCCCTGAACGTCATGCGCACCGTCGAGGAACTTGAAACGGCGGGCGTGGCCGGATTGTCCATTGAAGATACCGACCTGCCCGTACCTTTTGGCGGCGGCGAGCCGCGCTTGATTTCCATCGAAGAAGGCGTGGGCAAAATGCGCGCGGCGGTTGCCGCACGCCGCGACGCGGGACTGGTCATTGCCGGACGCACCAGCGCGCCGTCGATGACCTCTATCGCCGACACTATTGCCCGCGCCAAGGCCTACGCGGCAACCGGCGTGGACGCGATTTTCCTGGTCGGGGTCAAAACGCGGGCAGACCTGGACGCCATTGCAATGGAAGTGAAACTGCCGCTGATCCTCGGCGGCGCCGGCAAGGAAATCATGGATCGGGAACTGCTCGCGCAACGTGGCGTGCGCATCTGCCTGCAGGGCCATCAACCGTTCGCCGCAGCCGTGCGCGCCGTGCACGACACGCTGCGCGCACTGCGGGAAGGCACGCCGCCGGAAAAAATCGATACCGCAGCCAGCGCCGAAGTCATGAAACGCCTCACGCGCAACGACGACTACACCCGCTGGATGAACGACTGGCTGTAGCAGTTAATGCCTATCTCTCACCGCAGAGGACGCGGATTCTAGAGGAGGCCCCGCGAAGCAAGATTGCGCATGAGATCGGTAATGCCGTAGGTCCACGGCGCGACCTTGTCGCAATGGTTGACGCGATTGATCAGCATGCCGAGCGAATCCGCGCGGATCGACACGACGTCGCCGGTCTTGTGGGTGAAGCCCTTGCCGGGCTGGTCGCGGTCCTGCACCGGCGCGAACTGGGTGCCGAGGAACAGCATGGTGCCGTCCGGATACTGGTGCGTGCGATTCACCGCCTGGCCGGCAAGATCCAGCGGATCGCGGCTGATGTTGGCCAGATGGCTTTCACCGGAGAGCTTGTAGCCTTCGGAACCGGTGATTTCGATCTTGATGTGCGTGCGGCGCAGGTCGTCGATGCCGTAGTGCTCATCGAACAGGCGGATGAACGGACCGATGGCACAACTGGCGTTGTTGTCCTTCGCCTTGCCCAGCAGCAACGCGCTGCGCCCCTCGAAATCGCGCAGGTTGACGTCGTTGCCGAGCGAGGCGCCGACCACACGACCGGCGCGATTGATCGCCAGCACGACTTCGGGTTCCGGATTGTTCCAGGAAGAGTCCGCGCGCACGCCGATTTCCGCGCCAAGCCCGACGGCGGACATGGGCTGCGATTTGTTGAACACCTCGGCATCCGGCCCGATGCCGACTTCCAGGTATTGTGACCAGAGATTGCGCTTGATCAGTGATTCCTTCACACGCTTCGCTTCGGATGAGCCCGGCTTGATGGTCTTGACCTCCGCGCCGATTTCCGCGCCGATGGAACGGCGGATCTCCTCGGCCTGATCCTGGTCTCCCTTGGCGTGCTCCTCGATCACGCGCTCGATCATGCTGGATACGAAAGTCACGCCGCAGGCCCGTAATGCCTGCAGATCGCAGGGCGTGAGCAGATAAGGCTGGGACGCATCGCGGCGGTCTGCATGAGAATTGGCGACCAGGTCCGCGATTGTCCCCACCGGTTTTGCCCAGCCGCTTGTCACCGCACCGCGCGCGACCTTGACCGGATCCTGCAGGTTCAGCAACTCGCTGACGGTGGGAACGACGCGGGAAAGATCCCAGGCCTTTTGCGCAGAGACGAGCACGGGGCTCGGCCCGGCATTGCGCCCCGGTACCCAGGCGCGACCGATGAGCGTGGCCTGATCCGCGTCGGCGGGCAAAACTTGTTCCGCAGAGAACTTCATGTGCTGCCTCCGGTCAATCGTGGCGGTTGATGAGGAAAAAGTACTCCGGCGCGCAGGCCGGTGCGCACAACGCTACCCAGCCTTCGCTCTGCGATCTGAATCCGAAATACGCATCCATCGGGTGGCCCTGGTCGTTGCGGGCGACGAGTTTGACGATGCGCGCTGGCGGTTGCGCGTCCGGATAGGTGACCAGTGTTTTGACGAACGTGTCGTGCAGCTTCTTGATTTCGGCGCCAGAGAGCTCCGTCGCCTTGAAGCCCGTGAAGTAACGGCCGCCGGCCTGGGGACGCGATTCGAGTGGGGAATAGGCGGGAATCGAAGGCCGGTCGAAATAACTGCCCGGGAAGCGCCATGCCCAGCCTTCGCCGGCGACGATCATCTGTGCCGAAGGCGTGCAGATCACGGTGGCGGCCTTGGCGAGCTGCTTCGGCAAAACATGCACCAGGTTCCTGGGTGGATGCTCGCAGTCCAGAATGTCCGGCGATGGCACCTCGGCTTCGGAATGGGCGAAGGCCCGCAAGGCAACGACGAGCAGCAGCAAAGGCAGACAGCGCGATGACATGGACTCCCCCGGATGATTTTTTGCAGGATTATACAGATGGCTGCCCGCTGCCCCCGCCCAATGACCGACTTCGCAGCATCCGGTCCGTGGACGCCTTAGAATCAGCGCCTGTGCAAAACACCCTACATTGCCGACATGCTTGATCGCGCGCTGGTCTTCCTGGACCTTGAAACCACCGGCGCGGCGTCGCATTCCGACCGCATCACCGAGATCGGCTTGGTCGAAGTCGACCAAGGCCGACATATCGGCGAGTGGAGTTCGCTGGTGAACCCGGAGCAGCCGATTTCGCCGATGATCGAGTCGCTGACCGGCATCACCGATGCCATGGTGGCCGACGCGCCGACCTTCCGCGACCTCGCCCGCGATTTGTTCGAACGCCTGGCGGGAAAAACGCTGGTCGCGCATAACGCGCGTTTCGACTATGGCTTCCTGCAGAATGAATTCCGCCGCGTCGGACTGACGTACGCCCCGGATGTACTGTGCACCGTGCGGCTCTCGCGCTCCCTGTATCCGCAGGAGCGACGGCACAACCTCGACAGCCTGATCGAGCGCCACGGCTTTTCCTGCGAGAGCCGGCACCGCGCGCTGGCCGACGCGCGCGTGCTGTGGGACTTCACGCAACTTATTCACCGGGATCTCGAGAGCGCCGTAATCCATAAGGCAGTTGCAGACCAGTTGAAGAAGCCGCAGCTGCCGCCCGGCCTGCCCGCCGATCTGCCAGACCGCATTCCGGAAACGCCTGGCGTGTATGCGTTTTACTCGCAGGACAATGTGGCGCTGCATGTCGGCAAGAGCGCGAATCTTCGCGCACGCGTGCTGTGGCATTTCAGCGGCGACAGGCGGCCTGCATGGCGCACGGCGACGGAAATTGCGCGCGTGGAATGGGACGCAGCCGCCGGCGAACTGGGCATGCTGGTCAGGCACATGCGCTGGCTGAAGAAATTACAGCCGCTGCACAACAGCAAGCCGCGTCAGGATGACGAGCTCTGGGCCTTGCAGTGGGATCCGATCGACGGCCCGTCGATTCCGGTGCCGGTGGATACCGCGGGGCTGGAGGTCGCGCAAATGCCGCGACTGCACGGCACGTTCCGCTCGCGACGCACGGCGCTCAATGCAATGCGCAAGATCGCCGACGAGCATGGCCTGTGTCACATCGGTGCCGGCCTGCAGACCGGTGCGGGACCTTGCCTGGGCCATCAGCTCAAGCGTTGCCGCGGCCTTTGCGTGGGCGCGGAATCCCCGATTGCGCACTCGATGCGCCTGATGCAGGCTTTGCATGCGCTGCGCATGCGCGATTGGCCATATGCCGGACCGATCGGCATCCGCGAACACGATGCGACGTCCGGACGCACCGAGATCCATGTGTTGGATCGCTGGCGCCACCTCGGCACTGCCGAGGCCGATTCCGATCTGCAGGAAATTCTGCAGGCCCGCGCAAATGAGCCGTTCGATGCGGGCGTTTACAAGATGCTCGTGCAGTACTTCAGGTCGATGCCGCGCGACAGCGAGATCATCGAGCTGGGATAACGAGGGTCAGTGTTTGTCGAGGAATCCTGCGAGGGCCGTGTTGAAGGCCGCAGGTTGCTCGAGATTGGACAAATGCGACGCGGATGGAATCACGACCAGTTCGGAACCCGGTATCGCCTCGTGGATCGCACGCGACATCGCGACCGGCGTGCCGACGTCCTGATCGCCGACGATGACCTGTACCGGGCATTTGAGCGCGCCGAGTCGGTCGGTCACGTCGATTTTCGGGATGGCCCTGCAGCAGCCGATGTAGCCCGCCGGTTTGGTATTGCGGATCATCTGGCCAACGCGCCCCATCATCGGCTTGTTGGCCTTGTAGAACGGCTCGGTGAACCAGCGTTGCAATGTGGGTTCCACCAGCGGTTCCATGCCCTGTTCGGCGGCGATCTTGATGCGGCCTTCCCAGATCGGCCCGGCTTCCGGCGGTATGCGGCTAGACGTATCGCACAACACCAGGCTGCGGAATCGCCCGGGATGGCGCCGTGCGAAAGTCATGCCGATCATGCCGCCCATGGACAAGCCGATAAAGTGCGGGGCTTCCATGGAGAGTCCGTCGAGCAGGCCAAGCAGATCGTCGGCAAGCATGTCCAGCGTATAGGCACCGCCCGGCGCATCGCTGCCGCCGTGGCCGCGCGTGTCGAAGCGCAGCACGCGATAGCGCGACTTCAGTAACTGCGCCTGTTCGTCCCACATGGAACGGTCGCAGGCCAGCGAATGGCTCATCACGACCCATGGACCTTCTCCCTCGATCGCGTAGTTGATTTCGATGCCGTTTGTTTTTGCTTTCATGGTCCCTCCTCGATCGGCGCAGTATAGGTCGCCCATCCTGCCTGCACAACGCCGCGCCGGCCCCGCTAATTTCGTCGTAACATTCCCGTATCCGGCGCTGGCATACGGCCCATAAAACCTAAAAGAGGGAGACATCTTGAGGCTCGTTCAATTTACGGACCGTTCCGGCGCCCGCCGCGTCGCCGCGTCCGACGATGGAAAAACCCTGCGTGTGCTCGCGGGCGTCGCCTGCACTTACGATCTCGCGCTCGCCGCGGCGCGCACCAATACGTCGCTTGAAGCCCTGGCCAGAACCAGGATCGGCGTGGAAACGGTCAGCTACGACGAGGTCATCAACGAGAAACGGCTGTTGCCGCCGCTCGACCATCCCGACGTCTACCGCTGCCTCATCACCGGCACCGGATTGTCCCATCTCGGCAGCGCCGCCGCGCGCGACTCCATGCACGTGAAGCTGCAGAAGGAGGAATCGGAACTGACCGATTCGATGAAGATGTTCAAGTGGGGCGTGGAAGGCGGCAAGCCGGCGGCCGGAAAAATCGGTACCCCACCCGAGTGGTTCTACAAGGGCGACGGCCGTTGCGTGATCGCGCAGGAAAAAGAACTCGAGCTGCCGGCCTATGCGCTCGACGGCGGCGAGGAAGTGGAAATCGTCGGCCTGTACGTCATCGGCGATCGCGGCGAAGTGCTGCGCGTCGGCTTCGCGCTCGGCAACGAGTATGCCGACCATGTCATGGAGCGCCAGAATTATCTCTACCTCGCGCATTCGAAGCTGCGCCAGTGCTCGTTCGGGCCGGAACTGCTCACCGGTGGCTTGCCCGCCTCGGTAACCGGACGCGCGCGCCTGGTGCGCGACGGCAAGGAGATCTGGGCGGAAGACTGGCTCTCCGGCGAAGAGAACATGTGCCACTCGATCGGCAACCTCGAGCATCATCATTTCAAGTATCGCGACTTCCGCCAGCCCGGCGACGTGCATGTGCATTTCTTCGGCGCTGCCACCGGCAGTTTTACCAAGAAGATCGAGACAAAAATCGGCGACATCTTCGAGATCGAGGCGGCACCGTTCGGGCGCCCGCTGCGCAATCCTTTGGGCGCCGCGCAGGAAAAAGACAACCTGGTCGCCATCCGCGCATTGTGAGCGAACTACATGTGGTGTTCGGCACCGGTCCGCTCGGACTGGCGGTCATGCGCGAACTGCGCAGCCGCGGCAAGCACGTGCGCATGGTCAACCGGTCCAGCCGGGTCAGGTTCGAAAAGGATCTGCAAACGGAAGTCGGCGGC